>JBDTCS010000312.1:0-13072 GCA_039923455.1 Kapaibacterium sp. (SeqCode)
CCTTATGCGGCAGCAGCGGCGGGGATTTGGGATCGTGTTAATGCAACATCCCAGCTCCTGATGGCTTTCCTCCTATTTCGCTTTGATAATTTGAAGAATATCCCGACTGCAAGTATACAAGGTAACGCGCGCGCGTGAATGAAATTGGATTGTTTCTCCCCGCAGAAGGCACTCAAAAACCTCCCCAAAGACAAAATTATTCGACTCCTCCGTATCTTTGCACTATGATACTTACCGACAAACAAATTTTACACGAGATCGAGGAAGGTTCGATCGTTATTTCGCCCTATCGCCGAGATTGCCTCGGCTCGAATAGTTATGATGTGCATTTGGGCGCAGCACTCGCGACCTACGATTCACAGATTCTCGATGCTCGTGAGCACAACGAAATTCGTCATTTCACGATACCCGAAGAAGGCTACGTGCTCCACGCCGACACGCTTTATCTCGGAGTGACCGAAGAATACACCGAGACGCACAAACATGTACCGTTCTTAGAAGGCAAATCAAGCGTCGGAAGACTCGGGATTGATATACACGCAACTGCCGGTAAAGGCGATGTCGGATTTTGCAATACCTGGACGCTCGAAATCTCCGTCAAGCAGCCGGTGCGCATTTACCCAGGGATGCCGATCGGCCAGCTCATCTATTTTGTCATCGACGGCGATTGCCTCGTCCCCTATAATCAAAAATCGAACGCCAAATACAACACTCGCACCGTAAAACCGGTCGAATCGATGATGTATAAAAACTTCGACAAAGCACTCGGGAAGTGGAAGTAGGGGTGCTTATTAGGATATTCTCGTCGCTTTGGGTGTAACCTTCTGGCCGCTCATCGGTCTTATGTTCGCGTTTACGCTTTGACGAAGGCGTTCTTGAGCAAATCACCAAGGAGCATGCATAAATATTTGCGGGTATGCCTTCTTTCGATAACACTGAGTCTGTTGTTGATCGGAAGCACGGCCGCGCAATGGTCTAAAATTGGAGACCTCGGCCCCTGCACGGTCTGCGGTTATTTTTGGAATGCTGATCGTGGTCTCGTCGCTGCCTCAACACAGCCGCTTGGCAAGGCATATCCAGATAGAATATATCTAACTTCTGATCGTGGAAAGACTTGGGTGTCCGCCAACATACCCACCGTTCCCGCGGGTGCACAGGTATACATTAACAGTGTTCAAATGCGAGACTCCCTTGTAGGCTGGGCGGCATTGGACTTTGATTACTCACCCATAAACACGATTCCCGGGGTCTGGTCTACCACGGACGGAGGAAAGAATTGGGTAGTCGTTCCGGGCTCGCTGGAATGGTCCTCCGTTGAGGAGACCGGGTCTGGTCGTCTTGCCACTTCTTACGGAGGCATAGCGCTTGAGGATGACAGATTGCACGGCATCACGAGTGTAGCGTTTCACTTCCAAAATTCAATTCCTGGTACGCAGCGATACACAGCGGATGGAGGAGCGTCTTGGGTATCACTCCCCTTTTCGTTCGACGAAAGCTGGGGGATCGCCTACTCATCCTATTACAATTCCTATTTTATCTGTCCCGAAGACGCTGGAAACGGCGGGTATACTGGCCAGTTCTTTGCTTCGATGGATCGAGGGCAATCTTGGCAGTTACGTAGCGTACCTGAGCCAAAACCAATTGGTTATTTGGGACCCACAACAGGTGATGTAGAATGCGTAGGCAAAGCGATCTACTTACAAAGCAGAAAAAATGGAATGCTCCGATCAACGGATGGCGGAGCGAGTTGGCTTTCGATCGGTGGACCTTCTAATACGTTCGATACACGTTTTTGCGTACCAAAAAATTGCAACGGTGGTACCATCGTTGCCTTTGACACAGCGGGTGGCGTGTGGCTAACGACGAACGGTGGTGATGGCGCAATTCCGGAGCCTCCGATCTCTGTATTTTCCGCATCAACGACGTCTGCATCCGCGTGTGGGAGTTCGCGTTTTCCGGTTATCGTGGAAAACTTGCCTTGCGCGAATAGCCGATTAGTCCGAGTTGGATTAGAAAATGACACCACGCATGACTTCACGATCGAGGGTGCTGATTCGGTAATGGTTGGTAGCGGTAGCGCCGATACGATCTGGATAGATTTTGATCCGCACAAGCGTATTGCGACGCGCACCGTGCGTGTGCATGTTCGCGGCGCGTATGCTACCGGTGGTGCACAGCCGTTCGATTCTGTTTACACGATCACAGCCACAGTAAAACCCGTGCCACCAAAACTCACGGCATCGGTAAGTGTGATCGAACTCGGTTCGGTTAGCACATGTACCACTCGTGATTCTTCGTACACGCTACGTAACGTCGGCTGTGATACGCTCACGCTCGACTCATTACCGAGCGTACTTGCCAATGGGTTCTCACTCACCGGTGCAACGCTGCCGTTACGGATTGCTCCGGATAGCGGTGTCACGTTCCGTATGCACTACGCACCGACACTGCCGGGTTCGCTGTATCAAAGTTTGAAGTATCAAGCCGTGCAACAAGGCCTGAGCACCACACTGGAGATCCTCGTGGAGGGTTCGGCGGTAGCCGGTGGTGCGCACGCAGTGCTCACAAATACATTGCTCACACTCGCTCCCATTTCTATTTGCGCACAAGACAGTGCTAGAACCAGCATCGCAAACGCCGGCTGTGATCCGCTTGTGATCGATAGTGTCTGGATGAGCGGCGATCCGGATCTCTCGCTAGGTCCCATTATTTTTCCAAGTACACTCGGGACGGGTGATTCGCTTGCGGTGCAGGTAGAATTGATTCCGATGAAGAAAGGCGCTCGCACAGCCCTCCTGCACTTTCGCGCACACGGAAGCAAGGGAAATCCGGCTTCGTTTGATTCGACGATTCTTATTACATCGAGTGTCACGAGTGGTGCTGCCGTGCTAAGCATCGACACCGCAGGCCGAGATCTCGGGCTGATCTCGATCTGCTCGGAACGCGATACTACGATTATATTTCAAAATACGGGTTGTGATTCGCTTTGGCTAAACGCTGTGGATTTAAACGACCCGCATTTCTTTTTGCTCGGTGGAAAATCGCTACCCGAAGTGCTTGCACCCGGCATGGGAGACACGCTTCATATTCGCTTCACACCAACGGACACGAATCTTGCACAAGCTACACTCCGGCTTCGATCGAACTCGGTCACGGACTCGGTGATCTCGATTCCGTTCTCGGCTTCGGCGCATGGAAAAGCGGACGTGACCATTCGCATGAGTTTAACTCGAACGAATATTGGTGCGGGTGATACGACGACACTGTTCGTATTCTCGGGTGGCTATGTTGCAAATCGTGGGCTTCGTACGCTCGGCTTCACGGTGGATTATGACGGCGACTTGTTGACACTCGTGCGATCGAATACAGCGATCGTTGGTGCGGTGCTCACCGTTGGTGCAGCGATCAGGTCCGGTGATAAGACATCGTTGCCGGTAACGCTAAGCAGTCCTGAACTTTCGCTTGATCCATCGACTCCGATAGCAGCTTTGCATTTTAGAACGACGCTCGCGGACAGTGCAGCAACTCGAGTACTCTTGCGCGATCTCACGTTGAACGGAGGCGATTCACTATACGCAGCTTGCACGCTGAGCGCACAAACAGTCGATACTGCTTTGTTTGCGTTGTCGTATCAGTGCTCCGATTCGATCATCGCGAGTAATCTGCGACACGAACCACTTAGACTCACGGTGCAACCAAATCCTTCTTCCGGCGACATTGAGCTTGTCAGTTCACAAGATTTGCAATCGGTCGAGCTTAAGATCTTTGATGTGCTTGGCACAATTCGCTACAGCACTCATGCCACACTTCGTGCCAAGCAACCCTATACGCTCCCAAGTTTACCACTTCCATCAGGGACTTATTTGCTTCGACTGAAGACTCCGAAGGCGGTTCAAACTGTGCGTATCATTCGGTCGAGGTGACGCAGTGTTGGTGATCCGAATAGTTTAGCGATAGGAAATAAGATGATGCTGGTAGGAAGAGATATTAAAATCTGTTCCTGTGCATATTTGGCGGATGCATACGGAAACTTGACTCGTAAGGATAGTACCGAAACCTGAATTCCATGTACATGGGAAGATTCTGGTCTTCAAATTGTAACCTTTTAGTCGCTTATCAGTCTTACACCTAACTCCGGAAGTCTTAAAGATCAATTCATACAACAACAACAAAATGCCAATAAACCTAAAACTGCTGTTATTGACGGCACGCCCCGATGGCACTCGCCCAGACAGCTTTGGAGGATCTCTTTTTATTTTTATTATCCTTGTCGTCTACTTAGGGTTTTGTCTTATTCCAACCCGCATGGCAAAGAAAAAAGGCAGGTCTGCTTTTGGTCTATTCGTACTTGCAGTGTTTTTCACTCCAATTGTTGCTCTAATTGTAATTCTGCTACTGGCGCCAATCGAGAAGAAATAATGTGTGGTCTTCCATTTGTATTGTGGCATTGTGATTATTTTCTTCATATACTGGAAGAAGCGATCAACGGGCGCGAGCAAAGTGGGTTGTGAATGATGCCAGTCCTGAAACGATAGATTATACTACCATTGCTGCCGTTGTTCCACCAACGTTTCAAATTCAATCCCATCAAATAAGTATGGGCAATTCAAACCATGTAAATAATTCGGTCGAGGTGAAGCAACTCTAGCGATAAGATAAGTTTTAGCGATAGGAATAGATGATGCCGGTAGGTTCGATCGAGAGCCAGCCTTCGGTGCCGATGGATTTTGGGGGAGCGGGGTCGAAGCGTAGTTGGATTCGTGCGTCGGGCGGGCCGGCAAGCCAGTAGTCGCAGCAGCCTTCGTGTAAACGGGTTAATCCTATTGCAGCGAGAATATTTCTCATCTCGATCTCTTCACGGGGTGAGGTCGAGAGTAATAGCCAGTTAATTCTCGAAGGCCCTTCTGCGGTTTGATCGGGTTCGAGTCGCGTGGAAGAGTCGAGGAATACGATGTCGAGCGGTCCTTTGGTTTCGGGTCCGAAAGCTCGCCAATAGTGCGCCGGAAGGCCGGTGTGTCTCTCTGAGTCACCCGTCATCTCACCTGTAAGGGCGGCTCCGGTGGATACGTTACGCTGTTCCAAAGCTGTTCGAAGCGAATCCAAATTCCCGACTTGAAAGACAAGCGCTGTGACGTGGTCACCATAGCGAGCAAGTGCTTGAAAGCGCCAATCGTCCGTATCGGTGGCGTTCGTTGATTGTAGCTCGAAGTAGGTGCCATCAGCGAGCAGTGCGAGGTTCGTCTCAACGCCCCTCCGCGAGCGTTTGCCGGCTTGAATGCGCAAACCTGCCGATTGCATTTGTTTGGTCAGGGAATCGAGATTGTGCGTCAGATAAACGAGATGATCGAGCCTAATCGCGTTCGTGCCAGATTTCGATTGGGCACAAGCCTGCTGCACAAGCGAGCTACTCATGCAGAGGACGAACAGAATTAATAGGGTGTATTTCAAAGATTATCGAGCTTTTCCAGTCAGAACTAAATAATTGCTGGGGGATAGAGGTTCCGCCGTTAGCTTTCTGATTGCTTATGACTTGCGCAAAGTAGGCTATGATGCACGCTTTAATTCACGGCAAGTAAGGCACCTTTTAGGCCTAAAGCGTGGTTCATTTGGCTGATTCAATTCGGGGCGGGTCGGTTGGTACTTCCAGAAAAGTGTTCGATCGCACCAGTGTTTAGGGTCTTTGCTGATTCTCCTTCACAGAGTCAAAGAGGATTGCCCTGAAGAAGCGTCAACAGCATTTTCTACACCATCGTAATATTCTGATCAAAAGAGGTATAGCCTATGCGTATGCAAGCCAAAGGGAAAGAACTTGTTCCCGGCACAGAAGAACCTTCGATTCGTATCTCGACACCACTTTCGCGTTTACAAGTTTCCAGCGTTCAGGAAGCATTGCGCGAGACAGGTTGGAAGTATTCGGATAAGTTTTTTGCGCACACCACCTCGTCGGGTGTTCGTCCAACATTTAAGATGACCGTGTATCAGGCAAAGGTTGGTCTGAAGCGCAGTGAAGTAATGGATAAGCTGCACGAGGCAGTGGGTTCGTTCAAAGTAGAACAGGCAGCGTAAACACTTTTACGGTAATTGATCTAAGTACACCGTTGCGCACTTCGCAGTCGAACTTACCGGAAGTGCGCGGTGCTCCTATTCAAAATTCATCCTCTTTCCGACTTGCGTCGATAGATGTGCTGCGAGGAATCGCAGCACTTTCTGTTGCACTCTATCATATTTGGGGTCACGATGGTACCTATCCGTGGCCCTCGATCGGGGTTGTCGAACAGTCGGCCGATCCACATTTGCTTTCCTATCTTACTTCTCCTTTTCGCTGGGGCTATCTTGGTGTTAGTTTTTTTCTAGTGCTGAGCGGATTTTGTATTCACATACAAGCTGCTCGCAAAAGGCAAGAGACCGGTGGTTATGGATTACAGCTTCGCGAATTTTTTCTAAGACGCATCTGGAGGCTCTATCCGGCGTATGCAGTTGCGGTCATAGGCACGACGATATTGATTCTGCTTGCGAGTCTGTGGTTTCCGGGAATGCATGTCGAAGGGTATCGAGGCCAGATCGGTTTTTGGGATGTGCTTGCACATCTAACGATGCTGCACGGATATTTCGAATCGACGTTTTATTCTATCGCAAGTGTCTTCTGGTCGCTTGCGTTGGAATTTCAACTCTATTTGCTCTACCCGATATTCTTACTTCTGTTTCGAAAGGTCGGGACAGTGCGTGCGGTTCTGTTGCTAACGTTAGTTTCGCTCGTCTGGAGATATTTTGCGATGGCCGCCGGTTATGGACTCATCTCGGTTTCTGAACATGGTCCGTATGTACTGATGGGCTGTGTGTTTGCGCGAATGCCCGAGTGGTTGTTCGGTGCTTGGTTGGCGGAGAAATATGTTGCATGGAGATCAACGGAGCGTGCGCAACCGATGCGTGTTGGGCTTATCGCGCTCTTTGCTCTGATTGCATTTTTCGTCAGCATACTTTCAACGTTATCGCGCAATATGTGGGTGGTGACCGATCCACTTTTTGGTGTCGCGTTTACGCTCGTCGTCGCTGCGGCTGTATTTCATAAGCCCGGCACAACTCGCGAGCCAAGCGTCATCTTCCGATTTTTCGCGTGGCTCGGAGTTGTGAGTTACACGCTGTATCTCTTTCACTTGCAATTCTCCTGGCTCGTCGCGCCTGTGATCGCGAAAATCCCTGGCGTTTGGGTGCCGTTTGTAGCTCGGTTGGTTTGGCTTGGGCTTACGATCGTTGTCGTGCGCTGGTTGTTTATACTGGTGGAGAAGCCATTCTTAGGCAATCCAAAACGCGGTGAAAAATATTTTGGTCTGTATTCAGCACTTCGCAGAATATTCGGATTTACGGCTAAGGCCTAAATAAGAATTATTTTTACATCCGCCCATATCGGCAAGGTTGCCCAACGGGAGTCCCATGATTGCATTGTTTCAACAAGGCCTTGAAGAAAAATTGAAAATCATTTCGCAGAATTATTTCGTTGCGCGAGTCGTGATCTTCGCGCTTGCTGCTCTTTCCATCTCCGGTTGCTCGAAAACGAATAAGCTGGATCAAGGGCTCGACACTACGTCCAGTGGAGCTACTACGGCTGGCGGTCGAAATGATCCGCGGTCGATTCCGAGCTTGCAATCCTTGCCGAACAGTGCGATGCGGGATTCGATACTTCAGAGCTTGCAAAAATCCGCCTCGGCAAAAGCGGATCAGGATCCGCTTGCGAGTGGTGATGGCTTAGAGTCGATCGAACCGGCACAAGTGCAGTTCAAATATGTTTCGCGCGTCGAGACAGCAGTGCCGGGCGTCTATCTTTATATCGTGAAAGCCGAGCGCAGTGATTCGACTGCTACGCTTCGGACGATCGTGCAATATGGCGTCACGCCCGGTGCAAAAGATGCTCCGCCTCCGGTGAATGTCAAGATCACGGGGGAGCAGTTTGCAAAGGCTAAGTTACTCGATGATAAAACAGGTGTGACGCATCATCTTCGGCTCGACGGCAATGCAAGAAAAGGTGTGAGCTGGAAGTTAGAGTCTGGTTCGGATCACGAGATGATCTTGACGTTCGAATCGCTCCCAAGGAATTCAACCTCGGCAACACTTATTATTCCGGATTTTGTGACGGTTGCGGGCGTGCCATTTTCGGCAGCGGGAGAGTAGGCTAAATACGAGAGTCTCGACGGAGAGAGCCTACTCAATCTTTCGGCTTACTAAAAATATCGCGCAGCATTTCGAGGGCAGACTTGATCTCTTGCAGATCCTTTTGCGTGATAGTCCCTTTGACGCTTCCGGTCACCGGAGCTGCATCATGCTCTGCACCATTTGCTTCTGCCGAAGCGAGCTTGCCATTTTTTTCGCCTTGGCGTTCATCTTTTAATATCTGCTTTGCACCTTCGATCGTGTAACGCTTTTCGCGCAAGAGATCCTTGATGTGCAAAATAAACTTGATATCTTTGTTGGCATAGATGCGGTTACCGGCGCGGTTCTTTTGCGGTCGTAACTCATCGAACTCGGTTTCCCAATACCGCAGAACATATTGCTCAAGGCCGGTGAGACGGCTGACCTCGGAAATAGAATAATAGAGTTTTGGAATCGCGAGATCTTTCAGCCCACGATGAACATTCTCGTCCACGGGGACCGTCTGCTCGACCTCTTCCTCTGGGATTTCTTGCTTCACAGTGCGTGGTGGTTCGAAAAATTCGCCTTGTACTATCATGTTCGTTGTGTAACGTACCGGCCTCTAAGATACTACGAACGAGAGGGGGGAGGCATAAATTTCACTTGGATGTACCCGCCGGATTGGCTTAGCCACCCGGGAATACTCACTCATTTTATTCGACCAGCTCGATCGTCACGATCGCTTCGGCGATCTCTTTTGTATGGGTCAGCGAAAGTTGAATGCGAAATTCTGCACCGATCACCTGCTTTGCCCGCGCCACCATTCTTCCTTCGAGTGCAATGAATGGTTTCCCCGACATTTCATGACTTACCGAGACTTCCTTCCAAGTAAACCCACGCCGAACGCCGGTACCAAGTGCTTTGGCAAATGCTTCTTTTGCTGCAAACCGGGCAGCGAAATGTTCGGCGGCATGCGGACGCTTTGCAGAATAAGCGATCTCGCCGGCAGAGAAAATTCTGAGCACGAACTGATCGCCGTAGGTCGCGATTGACTTCGCGATGCGAGGCACTTCGATCGTGTCTATTCCAATGCCGAAAATCATCCGCGCTCCTGCAATCGTGTATCATCCACGATCTTCAGAAGATCGGAGACATCTTTCAGATTATAATCCGCACCGTGTTCGACGGTTTGAAACGTGTCGCCGTACCTTGCAAATGCAGTTCGCATTCCGACAGCCTTTGCACCGACAATATCACGATCGGCCCAATCACCGACCATAAGCGCTTCGGCTGGTTGAACTTCGAGCTCCTTTAGCACACGAAGAAATGGCTTCGGCGAAGGCTTTCGCTCTTGCGTATCATCGAAGGTAACGGCGAGACTAAAAATATGGTGCAGGTTTACATGGCAAAGCCGAAGCCAAGCTTCGCGCGATGGTGCATCACTAAGCACCGCAAGCTTTATTCCGCGTTTGAGCAAGGCCATCAGCGTCGAGGTTACATGCGGATACGGTTTCAGCGCAGCTTCGCGCTCGCGACGATATGCTACGATCCCTGCGGCAAGAATCCGATGATCGATCTTTTGAAAAACGCCGAAGAGCAGATCATCGAATACCTGTTGATACTCGATGCCGCGTTCTTTGTAGATAGCATCGATTCGCGATTTGATCTCTGCGCGAGGCATATCCATCCCGGCATCCAGCATACCATCAATCGCAGCTTCGATCGACTGGCGTTTCATCGCCATAAAATCTACCAGCGTATTATCGAGATCAAAGACGATCGCTTTTAGCATTGTTCAATCTATCGTAAAAGTGAGTCCATCATATCCAAGTCGGACGGAATCGGGGAGCGTTTTTTCTATCTCGGAATGCATGACGTCGTGATTCATGTGTGTGAGATAGGTAATCCGCGCACCTATTTTTTCGGCGTGCTGCACAGCCTCACCGAGTGAAAAATGTGTAGGATGTGGTTTGCCCCGAAGCCCATCGAGCACAAGTGTATCCAGACCTTTGAGCAATTCCATGGACGATTCCGGAATCGCGTTGCAATCGGTCAGATATGCAAAACCTCCTACACGGAAGCCAAGAATATCGAGCGAACCGTGCTTCAGTGGTATCGGCTGAATCTTCCGAGCCTTGATCTGAATGGGCTCGGTACCGATCATTGTAAAATCTGCTTTTGGAAGTCCGCCACCGGATTGGACCTTTGCACCGAAGGCATAACTGAAAGTTTGTTTGATCTGCTCGAAGGTCTCGGGAAGTGCGTAACACTGGGGCGTGGAACGCAGCAAAAATTGGAAGGCACGAAGATCATCGAAGCCTGCGATATGATCGTAATGATGATGTGTGTAAAATATCGCGTCGAGCTTTTTTACATTCGCTGTGAGCATCTGCTGACGAAAATCGGCGCTTGTATCGATGAGCACGTTGGTGCCATCATAGTTCAGGAGTGCGCTAACGCGGAGCCGTTTATCACGCGTGTCGGTTGAACGACACACTCGGCAATCACAGCCAATCATCGGGACTCCGGTCGAGGTGCCGGTTCCGAGTAACGTGACCTGCATCATTGGGATTGCCTTTCACACGTCGTCATAATCTCAAACTCTTGCTTCGGTTCTGGCTTTTGCGATCTCATCCTCGATTGACTCACGCAATGCCGGGCGCACGAATGTCTCTCCGAGGCCATACTCCGTCAGGCCGAGCGCGAGTGTGCGAATCTTACGAGGGATGGTGGCTCGGCGATTGAGCACGAGCATGCGCTCCTCACGTAAGAGGCAATAGCCACCATCAAAATCTCCATTTTCAAAACGCACTCGAATTCCAAGCTCGGACGATAGGGCTTTGAGTTCTTCGAAGAATTCTTCGTTGGTCATGTTAAGCTTAAGAGCATATTCGGGCGCCAAAAGAGCGGCGGCGCATTTAAATCGAATCTTCGAAGAGTTTAACAATAGAATTGGGTGATTTAGTTGATGAAGAGTCCAGATATGTTATGCGGAGGTGTAACAATCTCCGATTTCCAAGGTTATTAGCCCAGACCGGAAGCGCTCCCGTACATCCACGGAGTGCGTCCTTGGTCACATAAACGAAATTTCAAGACACCTTTTTTTGCACGTAGGACTTCCATGACGACACTAATTTTTAAGGAACGAGAGCAGACAGCGAACGCGACGAATTATGACATTTTGAATAGCGAGATCATCATCGGTTCGGCTATCAAGATGAATGGTATGGAAGATTATCAAGTGAAAAACGCGGGTAACAACGAGACCGTGATGGCACCCGCATTCGCTGCATGCAAGCTTGTTTTTTGCATCAACGATGATTTGTGTGTTGTCGATAGCAACGGCGTTGCGATAAATTAATCGTGAATAGCGCAACTGCCCATTACTTCATCTCGGCCGATTTCTCAAGATCGCTAAATGGGATCTCGGTCTTCACGCCATACTTGGTTCCGACGGGCCAGCTTTGAATAATCGTGGTCACGTCAAGTCTGAGATCTTTGATCGCACCGTAGAGTCCTCGCATCAATTCGCCGGCTTTTGTGATTGGTGCGTTAGTTTTTATCCAGACGAGATCGTCCTCAAAAAGTATTTTTTCACTCGGGAAATAATAGACCAGATAATCCTTCGTGTGATGTGACTTCTCTCCAATGTGATAAATCTTCATCACGAACTCACCATCAGTAACGGTCGTGCTATCCGCGAACATTTCCAGATGGAGTGGCTTCGGATCCAGTTGCAAACTATCGGGCTCAAGCGTGTGTGGTGCGTCGATTAGATACTTGACGTAGTCCGCGTCCGGTGCAGTCGTGAGCACTGTTGCGCCATCATGGACGAGTGCGCGGACGCCGCCGAGGTAGTGTGGGTGATGATGACCAAAGACAAAATACTTAATCGGCTTCATCAGCGCGAGTTTGCGAGTCTCTCGAATTATAAGATCTCCATTCGCACTATTGAGCGGTGCCTCCGCAAGAAGAATAAAATCTTTGAACTCCACAGCGAGCACTTTATCGTCGGTGTGTTTTAGCTCGATGATATGCAGGTGCGAATCTTTGTTGTCAATAGCGATCTCGGGAATTTTTGGTTGCGCAGGAACAAACGCGTACCCGGGAGCAATCGTAAATAACGGCGCGGGCTTGTTAATTATTATTACAGACTCGATCGTTGTCGTATCGATCAACTTACCGTTGATCGAAGAGGCCTCGATCATTCGCGGAACAGCAATCCCGCTCAGCGTCGCAAAATTATTATAGGTGAACTTGGTCGTAACATCTCCGTAGAGATCATGCGGGGAGAGAATTGTGATGGATTCCAGTAGCGTGTCTGCTCGCCGAACACTCAATTCGATCTTGGTTTTTCCCAGCATAAATCTATAAGTCACACTGCGCTTACCAGCTACCTCGACCAGGTTTTTCGCATTGTTCAGCGTGAAGTAAATAAGCATCTGCGGACTGTAGCGCCCAATCGAGATCCATTGCTCATTGTACATAGCCTCGGTCACCGGATCGATTGCGGTTTCGCCATCATCTTGTTGGTACATTCTCCCACTTTCGATCTGTGTGCGTGAAGAGATGATTTTACCACGACGAGTTCTGCTGGAGTCAAATTGATAAAAGCTGAACGGGCCACTCTCGACTCGACCAAATGTAGCAATATGCGTGACCTTCCATGGTTCGAGGTCATGATACAACGCATTCTGTGAAGAGTGATAGCTGAGCCTTAGAACTTTACTCTCCATTGGGAGCGATTGTTTTTTATAGCAAGCTCGCAGAAGGGAGTGCGGCCTTGCTGGAAGATTGTGTACCGAAAAGATTACAAGTACAAGCGTTAGCAGTATAACGCCGAAACAGTTTAGCGAACGGCTCATGAATCGAGAGAAAGTGGAATGAAAAAAGAAAGCAGCGATGAAAAGTCTATTTCTCATTGCTGCTCGGTAATTTTTAACGATGA
>JBDTCS010000313.1:0-7265 GCA_039923455.1 Kapaibacterium sp. (SeqCode)
CGTTAGCGAATTTGGGGAGATCGTTCGTAAAAGAGGAGGTGCGATCACAATGCTTGATCTCGCATGCGGCCCCTGTCGCGATGTGGCGGAATCGATCGAGGCTGCTGGTGCACTATCTCACGGGTCAGTTATCCACTGTCTTGATATGGAGCCAAAGGCGATTGAACATGCAAGGAAAGTCACGAAGCCTTATGACGCAGTAGTTGAATTCCAGTGGGAGTGCTCGAACGTGTTTCGTTTTCGCTCGAATAAAATGTACGACTTCGTTTGGAGTGCAGGCCTCTTTGATTACCTGAATGATAAACTCTCGATCGCGCTCATCACGAAGATGTGGAGTCTGACAGCCGAAGGTGGCACAATGATCGTCGGGAATTTCCATCCGAGCAATCCCACTCGTAACTACATGGAGTGGTGCATGGACTGGATACTGATTCACCGAACGGAAGACGAACTTCGCGAACTCGGCATCCAAGCCGGCATCCCGGTCGACCGCATCACGATAGACCAAGAGCCTCTGGGAGTTTGTATTTTTTTGAGGGCTCAGCGATGAATTCGTCACTCCGAAGGGACCGAATACATTCTACGCCACGATTTTTTAACCTTGAGATTGATGGCATGCCGGTTTATGTCTCAGGTTCCAAATTTTTCAAATCCTAACAACCATGCAAAACGAACTAGAACAAGAGATCACGAACTTCGCGGAGTTTTTGCCGAAGATTCAGGAGATGCCGCTGAAGGCATTCGAGCGGGAGCTGCACGAGCGGCTGAATGGGATTGTCGCGATGAGCGATAGTTATCCGCAGCAGCGCGAGGCATATAGGCAGCTTTTGATGGATAAGATTGAATCGGAGATGACGAAGGGTTATATGAATAGCCAAATGCGGCAGAAGCCGTTCGGGTATGCAGGCGATTTTCGCGTCATTGATTGGATGTATCGGCGCGTCCAGGATAGCAATGTGGAGAATGGTTTTTGGGATGACTTCTGTCACAGGCAACACGCGGGCGAAAGTGTGCGGAATCGGAAGGAATATTTTAAGCACGCATTTGCGGAGATGGTGCAGCAGCGTCAGGGGCCGATTCGTGTGCTGGATCTTGCGTCCGGTCCGTGTCGCGATGTGGCCGAGGCGATCGAATCAGCCGGCGATGGCGCAGAGGGTAGCACGATCCATTGCGTCGATATCGAGCCGAAGGCGCTTGAGTACGCGCAGAAAGTTACGCGACCCTATGCAAAAGTTGTTAATTTCGTATGGGAGTGTTTAAATGTGTTCCGATTCCGCTCGAATGAGAAGTACGATCTTGTTTGGTCGGCGGGACTTTTTGACTATCTCAACGACCGGTTGGCAACCGTGCTGATCGCGAAGATGTGGAGTCTAACGGCAGAAGGCGGCACGATGATCGTCGGAAACTTCCATCCGAGTAATCCGACTCGGAATTACATGGAGTGGTGCATGGACTGGATACTGATCCATCGCACCGAAGACGAACTCCGCGAACTCGGCATCCAAGCCGGCATCCCGGCCGATCGTATCACGATCGACCGAGAGCCGCTGGGGGTTTGTATTTTTTTGAGAGCTAATCGAGGTTCGGTGAAATGTCTTCGTCCATGATTACGATGGCTTGGGTGCTTGGACTCCAGGCAATCCAATAGTTTACGTATTGGTTTTGATCATTTTTCATTCTATCGTCATCCCAATAATAGTCAGTGAAGGGATGACTTAGGGCAAGCGGATGAACACTAGGGTCATTGATGTTGTCAGTTGCGTTGTAAAGCCAGACTCCTGAAATAGCGCTGAGCTGGTCAGCCGTTCGGATCACAGTGTTAGCATTAAGTGGATACGGATGCTTGATCCCGGCGTATTCAATGACCACCTGAAGATTTGGTGGTATAGTATGATAACTTAAGAGCGTAATTTTCCCGTAATCCAGGACCTTAACACGTGGCTGGTCTCTCGTCCAGTGTGCTTTCGGTCTAGATTTCGTACTTTGACAGTAGAAGACAATCGCGAGAACTAAGAAAAGAACTGCGAGCAACCAGGGGATTTTAGTGCGAATGTTTGTCATTATGTATGTATATTATGTCCTTCATTTCCATCCCTGATGAATGAGGATGAGGACGGTGTATGGTTACAGCCTTCGCGAATATAGTATGCACGATGACCCTAAACTGATAACACCCGCGTCGGGTAGAGTACCCTCGGGTCGATCCGTCGACCTCGATACGATTGAAAAGCTGCATCATGCTGGGGCCTCGATAGAAAGTTTGCGCTCACATATTGAAATCCTGTACCGGTCAAATGGCATCCATACGGCCGATCGCGGTAGAGCAGCTTTTTTGATGGGAAACTGCTACCAAGATGTGAACCGGGATTTATCAACCAGTTACTATTTGGAGGCGCTCCGGATTGCTAAACAGGTAGGGCCTCCAAGAGCTCTGGCAGATGCGTTGCACGGTAGAGCCGTAATAGCGTATCAATCAAAGGATTTCGCATCCGTTATCCGACTTGAGCATGACTCAATAGAAATCGCGTTGGGTAGTGGTTACATATACAGGCAGTGCTTTTGTCTCTATATGCTAGCTACTCTTGCATTCCGTTTTGGGCAAGACGAAGACGCTCTCGTTTCGCTAGAGAAGTCGTTGCGATTCGCACAAGAAATGAAATATCTTGCAATGGAGGTTAGGCTCCATGCCAAACTAGCGGAGATAACCCATTTTTCACGACAGCTGCAGTCAGCAAGAGAGTTTGCGATAAAGGGGTTAACTGTCGCGGAGAGTTTGGATCGTCCAAAGGAGATAGTAAAATTGCAGATACGACTTTGCACCATCGATTTGGAGCTTGGAGAATATACTGCCGTCACAAAACTTGTTTCCAAGCTTCGATGCACACTCCCAAAGGAAAATCACTCCCTCTGGGCTGTCACCCACACTCTCCTCGGTAACGTCCATGCGGCCAAGCGAAGGTGGGAGAAGGCGGAGGTGGAATTTCGGGCAGCACTTAAGCTTGCTGATTACGTGAATGCGGAGCGTGTCCGCTCGAATATTCATACGCATCTTTCGGAGTTGTATCTCAAGACGAAGCAGTATAAGCCGGCGCTTAAGGAATCGCTCGCGGCTTTGAAAGATGCCGAGACTGCGCAGGATGTTTTTGTGCGGAAGGATGCGCTTCGACTTGTGCATCAGTGCTACAAGGCAATTGGAAAATTCAAAGAAGCGCACAAATATCTTGAGCTATACAATGAGTTGGTTGCCGCAAACGATACGGCCTTGCTCAAAAACAGATTGGAGTACCATGCATTGAGAAATGAATTCGAGAAAGAACGACTTGTGTCGGCTGATAAGGCGCGGCAATCAGAAATCTTACGGCTCGAACTTGTGCGCAAGGAGCAAGAGCTTACGGAGAAGACACGTCACTTGATCAAGCAGACCGAAGCGCTGGTGCAATTTCGTGATGATCTGCGTGCAATGATACGCCGCTCCCCTTCGGACGATCCGCTCGTCAAACAAATCCGCGAGCGCCTGCAATCGTTGCCGGATGCACAACTCAACTGGGAAGATTTCGATGTGCAGTTTCGAAATGTGCATCCGGAGTTTTTGAAGAACCTCGTAAAAAAATATCCAACGCTAACCACGATGCAGCGCAAGGTCTGCGCGTTGCTCCGGCTAAACCTTACCTCGGTGGATATTGCAAAGCTGCTTTATCTCTCCGAGCGCAACATCGAGAACCACCGCTATCGCCTTCGGAAAAAATTCTGCCTCGACGCGAATGGTAGCTTGCATGATTTCTTGAGCACGTATTAAACAGCACGCGCTCCAGACAAGACACACCGTTCCCCTTCTATGTGTACTCTATCACCTCTCCAAATAGAGTACCTATAGAGTAACGACCGCCTAGCCGGATTTTGCATCTTTGTACTCACTCAAAAAACGGGGAGGCAAACAGAATGCAATTTCAAGTTATCGAGTACGAAGAATTGGATATGATGACGGAGCTGATGCATACGCAGCCGGAGCTTTCGGTCGTCGAGTTGCGTGTTTGGTCAATGGTCAAGAGAGGTTTGACGAGTCGAGAGATCGCCGGTCTCCTCGGTTGCTCGGTTCGCAACATACAAAATCATCGGTACCGGATAAGCAAGAAGCAGAAGATGGGGACCGCCCGATGATTCTGTGAACTTCGTAACACTCACGTGGTGGCGGGAGGCACACTCCACCTGACTTCCATCGCCAAATTGAATGAGAGCTCTCTCCGCTCTCGGGTTCATTGCCTGACGGCCGTGAGTGTTACGGGTTCACTGTTTTTTTTTCAGCAGCAGCATTCTGCTGATTGAGATAAGTTAAAAAGGGTTGTCTGTTGAAAGTCCCTCGTCCATGAGCACCGCAGCGGTCTCCCCAGGATTCCAAGCCACTACGAATTTTGTAGGTACGTGACCAACTGTCATCAGCGCTGCACCCGGTAGCGGGGATGGAAACGGAAGGGTATACTCGGCAGCTACGGAATGATCCAGATTCAGCAGACGAACTGCCATAATCCTTGTGCCGGAAAGCGTCCACTCGGTAGGTCCACCAACAACATCGTGCTCATCGGTCTGCATACCGGTGGGCGTCTGAAAGTCCACAGACACATACTGAATTGACGGGGCACCAACGTAGAATAGGGATAACTGTCCAGGCACACTCTGCCTATGCTTTTGAGAGTCCATGTTGCTTTTTCTTTAGGTTAGTTAGGGCAAATGCAATCCAAGAGATCATTTTCATTGAAAAAGGGTCAATGAATAAATCGGAAGCTCGGAAATCAAACATACGAAAAAAACGTCGAGGTATGCGCTTCTCTAAAAAAACATGGAGTACATCCCACATGCCTTCGAGACTGGACGAGATCGAGACTGAGCATTATACTATCTCCCCGATTGAAAACTTCTATCCGGAGATCGAGCAATTGTATGAGAAGGCGAAGAAAGGCTCAGTCGACCGAGCACGTACGGCCTTCTTGCTCGCGCTTTATTTCGATACTCGCGATCATGAGAAGTCCCTGACCTTCCTCACAGAGGCGAATCGCTTGTCGATCAAATTGTCGGATGCGAAAATCCTATCTGATACCCAGCACTACTTTGCGATCGAGGCGTATAAGAGTAAGGATGTCTCGAAGTTCTACCGGCTTTCTGAAGAGGCATTATCAAATGCAAAGGTGGCGAATCACCCCTTTCGAACTGCACACACAAATTTGACGCTTGGAGTGGTAGCGCAGCGTCAGGGTTCGAGTGATAGTGCGATTCAATATTTAGAATCCGGACTGAGGATCGCTTTTGAGTTTGGATTTCAACGATTGAAGTTAAGGCTATTCCGCGAATTGGCCGAATTGCATCTATTCCCTCCAGGTTTGGGAAAAGCAAAAAATTATGCGAACCAAGCTGTGGAAATCGCAGAGCTCATCGGTGCGGACGGGGATGTGCTAACTGCAAAGGTTCGACTGGCGACGATTGAACTTGAGCGGAAAGAGTTTGAGAGAGTAGTTGCTCTCGTGGGTGAGGTAAGAAGTGTGCTTCCAAAATCCAATAAGGCCTTGTGGTGCAACACCCATACCCTATTGGGAGAAGTACACGCGAGCAAGCGAAGATGGGCGAAAGCGGATGAGGAGTTTCGCGCTGCGCTAAAGCTGGCCGATTACTCTGACAGAGTTCGCTCCAATATACACAACATTCGGAGCCTTCTTTTTCTTAAAACTAAAGAATACGCGGTTGCTCTCAAAGAAGCGTGAGCAGCTTTGAAGTTTGCGGTTCAATCGCAGGACATTTATGTTCGCAAAGATGCGCTGCGTCTGCTGCATCAATGCTATAAGGCGCTCGGTAAATTCAAAGAGGCGCATAAGTATTTGGAGTTGTATAATGAGTTGGTTGCGGCGGGCGATACGGCTTTGCTCAAGAATCGACTGGAATATCACGAACTGCGAAATGAATTTGAACGCGAGCGCGTAGTTGCTGCGGATAAAGCTCGGCAATCCGAATTGCTCCGAATCGAACTTGCACGCAAGGAGCAGGAGCTTACCGAGAAGACGCGACACTTGATCAAGCAAACCGAAGCGCTCGTGCAATTCCGCGATGATCTTCGCGCAATGATCCGAAATTCTCCCGCCGATGATCCGCTCGTAAAGCAGATTCGCGAGCGTTTGCAATCACTACCCGACGCACAACTCAACTGGGAAGATTTCGATGCACAATTTCGAAACGTGCATCCGGAGTTTTTGCATAACCTCGGAAAAAGTTATTCCGCACTTACCGGCATGGAGCGAAAGATCTGTGCACTGCTCCGGTTGAACCTGACATCGGTAGATGTCGCAAAGTTGCTCTATCTCTCTGAGCGCAACATCGAGAACCATCGTTACCGTATTCGCAAGAAATTCTCCCTGAGTGCGAGTGATAGTTTGCACGAGTTTTTGAGTAAGTATTAGCATCACACGACCTCGGAACATTTCCCGCGGAGAATCATTGCTCTTTCAGGCTTGTAGAGTATACTTGAGGTGCGTGTGCAACCCTATAATTATTTCGTGGGTGATCCGCAATAGATACTCACGCACCCGCTCACAAGTAACATGTTTAACCATGGCTTATATTATTAAACTTTTAGCAAAGCGAGAAATCGCAAACGGCACGATGGCCTTCGAATGGTCGAAGCCGGAAGGTTATACGTTCACACCAGGTCAGGCGACCGATTGGACGCTCGTCGATCCGACGGATACAGATGCCGAGGGAAACTCGCGCAGCTTTTCGCTCGCGTGCGCACCAGGCGAGCAAGTGCTGCGAATAGCGACTCGTATGCGCGACACTGCATTCAAACGTACGTTGAAGGCGATGCCAATCGGTGGAGAGATATCGATCGATCCGGCGTGGGGTGAATTTGTTCTGGAAGGCGACGATAAAACGGAGGCGGTTTTTCTTTGCGGTGGTATCGGCATCACGCCGTTCTATAGCATGATGAAGAACGCGGTTCTGAACAACCTTTCGCAAAGTCTTACCCTCTTCTTTTCGAACAAGACTCCTCAGGATGCGCCGTTTCGGGATGAGATGAATAGCTTTGCTACTCAGAACAAAGCGCTAACGGTGATCGAATCGATGGATCATCCCGACGCTTCATGGACGGGCGAGCATGGGTACATTGATAAAGCCATGCTCGAGCGTCATCTCGCCGGTCTAACGAAGCCGATCTTTTATATCGCAGGTCCACCGCAGATGGTTGCTGCGATGAACACGATGCTCCTCGGTGCGGGCGTGGTGAA
>JBDTCS010000314.1:0-4814 GCA_039923455.1 Kapaibacterium sp. (SeqCode)
CGAGTGTCGTCCGGGTAGTAAAGATAGTCTCACCCAATGGCTAACGAAAAGAATATTTTCCGATACCGACTCGATTTTTTGTATCAGTCGATAGCAGTCTATGCGATAACGCTTGTGCTCTATCTGATCGCACGTGGGTTATTCATTTCTCAGACGTTTCCGATCGTTTGGGAAGACCCAATATTGTATTTGCTTTCGATCATCACGCTCGTCTCAGTTGCGGCGCTGCTATATAACATCGTAATGCGGCGACGAATAATAATTGAACCTGATAGCATTCGCTTTATTAGCTCTGCTCGTGAACGATCGATTAAAAAGGAAGACATTCTTTGGGTGCATTTCGGAAGAGAACGTTCGACGAGAAGAGGTCTCGGTTCACGCATCGTTCGAATTCGCCTGCGTGCACGTAAGCTACCCTTGCGGATACACCCGATGAAATTTGAACATGGCAAAAAGCTCAACGAGATGTTGCGTTCTTGGGCAGGATTACTCGCGACAGATCGAAGAAGATTGCGCCGCCGAAATACTAACTCAATTTCCTAAGTCTCATCCGAATCCGAATTCTCATCCGAACGTAGAGCGCGAAATATGGAGCATGTGCACTTCATTGGTATTGGCGGCGCCGGCACGAGCGGACTGGCAGAAATACTGCTTGCTCGAGGTGTAAAAGTATCCGGCTCCGATCTAACGCTCTCGGCAAAAACGGACGAGTTACGAGCGCTGGGTGCGACAATTTTTGAAGGACACCGTGCAGAAAATATTTCAACCGATGTCGATCTCGTTGTCTATACTTCGGCGGTCCAAAAGGCGAACAACCCAGAATTTATTGCTGCACAAGATCGCAAGATACGCCTCGTGCGTCGTGCAGAGTTTCTCGGTGAGTTGGTGCGAACGCTAAACACGATCGCGATCGCAGGAACGCACGGTAAGACAACGACCTCCAGCATGATCGCCGCAATTCTGATCGAAGCGAAGCTTGATCCCGTTGTTATCATCGGAGGAACGATCAAAGAACTTGGCAATAAAAATGCTCGAGCGGGATTGGGAAAGATCGCAGTCGTCGAGGCCGACGAATATGACCGAAGCTTTCTGGCATTGCATCCCTACATTGCAGTTTTAACCTCGCTCGAGGCAGAGCATCTCGATATCTATAAAGATCTCGACGATCTGAAAGATGCGTTCGTGCAATTTGCCAATCAGAGTCAGCCGGAAAATGTGAAGGCACAAGAGTTCGCAGTTGTTTGTATCGACGAACCTGCCCTACGAGATATCACACCGAGGCTGACAAAACGCATCGTCGCCTATGGACTCACTTCTGAAGATGCGAAGTATCGCGCAACCGAGATCGAGATCAAAGGTCAGAGAACGAAAGCAAAGATTTGGAGAGGCATCGAAGTTATCGGCGAACTGGAACTCGGTGTTCCGGGCGAGCATAATCTGAAGAATGCGCTTGCCGCGATTGCAGTTGGCGAAGTGCTTGCGATTCCATTTGACATCTCGAAGCGCGCACTCAAGAAATTTGTCGGGGCCGAGCGAAGATTCCAGATCAAGGGCGAAGCGAATGGTGTGCTCGTGATTGATGATTATGCGCATCATCCCACCGAGATTCGTGCAACACTCGAGACGGTTCGCAAAGCATATCCCGAAAGGCGCGTAATAGCCTGTTTTCAACCGCACACATATACGCGTACCAGAGATTTTCACAAAGCATTTGGCGAGGTCTTCGCAGCACTCGCCGATGTACTCCTGCTGATGAATATCTATCCATCTCGCGAAGAGCCGATCAAAGGTGTTACGAGTGATCTGATACTCACGGCAGCCCGAGAAGCCGGATCCAAAGATGCAAGTATCGTCGAATCGCTTGATGCCTTGCCGCTTATGATTGTGAACATCGCAAAGAAAGGCGACATTGTTCTCACGATCGGTGCCGGTACGATCACCGAAGCTTGCGAAAAGATTGTTTCAGCATTAACGGCAGAATCTGAACCTTTAACCCTGTCCAGCGGATTCAAGACTAACGGGATCGCGAAGTCGGCCGAACGGGCTGCTTAAGCCGTCCCCGCAATTACACGAGCTGCACCGGCGTAGCAAACAGGCCGGCAAATAAAAATAGTATGAGCACCGAAGAACAGAACGCGTCAATGGCGCAACAAAATACCGACGCCGGAACAGAACATTCCGAGCCACTTAGTGAAGACACTCCCGAGCAACCGGACAATCTCGCAAACGCAGTTAGCGCAAATGCCGATAGCACAAGCGCCGATGTGCACTCCGAAGTGAGCGATGAAGCAAAGCCACACCAAGATGGACCGAAGCAAGATAAGCCTAAGGTAGATAGACCAAAAGGTGAGCGCCGCAACCAGACAGCTCCGAAGAAAACGAATCGTCGCGATTCCAATCCACTCGCATTTAAACGCTCTGCTGCACCAGCGCGTGAACCGAAGCGCACAAAGCGGTATGTTTCGATCGCTTGGTCCGGACAGCGCGAGCCGCTTGATAATCTGATTTGGTGCGAAGCCGAACGTGATGGAGCTTGGCTTGTGATCACCGCACTCGAGCAAGTGAAGACTCGCCGTGAAATTTTAGAGCGATTGACAGCACTTGATGAAGGTATCGTCGGTCTCGATTTTAGCTTTAGTTATCCTGGCCCATTCTTAGATTTTCTAAAGACGACAAAAATTGCCGAGGATTGGCGCGGCTTGCTAAAACAAGTTCGTGAAGATCTGAAGAAGAACGTTGACGATGGCGTCAGGCATTGGATCGAACACATCGGTAAATATCGAGAAGCGAATCTCGATCCGAATCCACCGCCCGTGTTCGATAACCGACGTGGTCGCGATTTTAGAGATCGTGATTCACGTGACCGCGATTTCCGCGGAAGACCCGCACCGGCTAAGCCACTTGAGCCACACGAACAGCCTTCGATCGCCGAGCGCTTTCGCCGAACCGAACAAGTGATTCGCAAAGCCGCAGAGCCGCACGTTACGAGCGCGCTCGCGATCAACTATAATAAGCTTACCTCGCGCTATGAATTCAACAGCGTATCGCCTCGTGGAAGGAACACGTTACTCGGAATGTCGATGTTGCATCAATTACTTGAAGCGCGACCCGATATTACTGTCTGGCCATTCCAGCAACCCGGCAAGTTGACACTCGTCGAAGTGGAACCGTGGATGTTCACAAAAGGCAAGTTGCGTGACGCAAGTGCAATGCGTGATCTCCTCGCTCGGGAAGAAGATGAAGGAATGGAAATTTCGCATGCGTTTCGCGAACTCGCAACTCGCAACGTTGACGCGCAACGCGCTTTCGTCTCGATGCTCGGGATGATACTTTCCGAGACGAGACAAGATCGTGCGGTGCGTCCACTGCGTGATTATCAAAAATCGTTTTATGCCGATGTGCGCGTTGGGACCGAAGGTTGGTTTTACGGAGTAGGCTATCGAAATCTCGAAGCAGAACAGCAAGCCAGAGATGAAAAACAATCTCGCGCAAAACCTGCTAAACGCGAACGGCCCAAACGCGAACCGAGGAATCCGAAGCCGCCTCGGGAACAAGAATCAGAACGAGTTAACGATTCTAAAGTTATCGATTCTAAAGGAAGCGATTCTAATGTTGATGTGCCGATCGTTACCGCATCCGAACCTGTCGATGTAGCCAACGTTGTTACAGAAAATGTAGCAACCGCAAACAGCGAGACACAGTCTGCCCCTGTGATCGATGCGAATTCTGAGAATTAATATCAGCTTACAGTCTGACACGAGATCCAAAAGTAGATTGATTGTTATACACTCTGTTGCGATTGCCCGCAGAGTCAATTAATCCTAAGCGGCCGCCGAAGATAGAAGTAGCATCGGTGGCCAAGCCGTGAAGACTGAAGCGCCCCCGCCGGCTTACGTGAAGGCTCTATCGTGAAGTAGCAGTTTTTCCCAAGTTGCTAAATGATCGATTTATCCCAAGCGTGAGGAAATCTCTCCTTCGCGTTATCTCACTGAATTTCATTTTTTGCGTTTGCACCACTGACCTGCTCTTGGGTTCGGTGCGAATCGCGTTTGCCCAAATGAATGCATCGGAAGATCCGACGCAGCGAAAGAAGACGCAAGGTAGAAAGTGAAAGTAATTATTAACCCGTCACAGCGGCCCGCGAAGGTGTACACCAACCTTCCCGAAAAGCGCGCACGTGTTCAGGAAGCGGAGCCTCTTGTAGAAGAAGAGCCGGTAAGCCATGATCCAGAATCTCCTGAGCGTCCGGGAGTCTTCAGCCGTGTCCGTGAGCGCTTAGCGAATCGTCGCGAACAGAAGTTCACACCGAACTACGAATATGATGCCAGCGAGCCTGAGCCGGAAGACGAACGCGAGTATCGTGACAGCCAGTCGTGGCGCAACTCTCGTTGGACGCCAGTGCTCTTCGTTATTGCGCTCGCTGCGCTTTGCGGTGTAGCATATTTTGCCACCGGATTCGAGAGTGATTTAAAGCTTGAGCGTATCACGGTGGAAGGTGCGCACATGCTCAAGGATAAAGAGATCATCGCACTCGCCGGGATCGATCGCTCACAAAAATTTTATTCGATTGATCTCAAAAAGATCGCCGAGCGAATTGAGAAGCATTCGCTGATTAAAGCCTCCTTCCCACGTCGCGAGACGAACCCTTCGACCATTGTACTTCGCATCGAAGAACGCCAACCAATTGCGATGATGCGCTCAGAAGCCACAGGTGAGACGCTGCTCATCGACAAGGACGGAGTGGTCTTACGACCGAAGCACCTCGCAGGCTTGAAAGATCCCGAGCGACTTATGCAAGTCCCGCTCTTCTCCGG
>JBDTCS010000315.1:0-16134 GCA_039923455.1 Kapaibacterium sp. (SeqCode)
ACTCGGAACCTGTTACTTCCAAAGATTTTTTCAGGACGCCAAGTTCGTCGAATAGCTGCGAATGGAGCATCAACCCAAATTCATTCTTGATCCGAAGCTTGGCGAGGCTGCTCGCAGGATTAGGTGAGACGTTGAGGATGTCAAACGGTATCTTTCCAGATCGGAGAAACTCACGGAGCAAATTCGTGCTGCAGCCACCCGATACCGTTATTACAATGCTGTCACTGCCTTCGTCTGCCGGTGGTTGAGGCATACAACCCATCCAGTTTACCCAGTTGCTGTAGTGGAGTCCACTCATTCGGATATTTGAAGCAGAATCCAAACTTGCTATGGCTCTGAAACCAACATCAAGCAAGAGTGAGTCGACAATTTGAAGAATATCCAGGTGCCGTATGGAGTAGTGAATTCTCCCTGACGACACACTGACTCGCGAAGTGATCTTAAAACCTGCATTCGTCGAATCCGAAACGAACTCCAAAACATTCGGATTGTAAATCAGATCAAAGTTCACTGAATCCACCCCGACGAAAAGACCTGCCGTAATCTCTCCAGTCCAAATATTCACATGCACAGGATCTCCAACTCCAACGGTTGTATTCCCCTGAACAACAAGCGGGACATGCGGCACCGGGAGTCCTGCATTGTCATTGACCCAGATGGAAGATCCGGAATAGGCATAGATGGTATGCCCACGTACGTAGAACCTGTTATCCGATGCATATGCAGGGCCTCCGATTGCGTACCAAGTGAACCCTCCATCGCTCGATTCGACAAATCCTGCCCCGGTCTGTGTGATGAGGCAAGAATCAATTAACTCGACGTCGCCAGAATATGCACCTGCCGGGCCTCCCATAAGGCTCGAATCAAAACTAGTCGAAATATGGCTTATCTGAGTCCATGTAACTCCGTAATCCGTTGAGCGAAAGATATCACCATCTACATCCGCACAACCGTAGAGCGTGGCCGTACCCTTAATGGCAAGAGGCTGCCAAAAATCTTCGTGCGTATTGACATTAAACCACGTAAGACCACCATCACTCGTTACCAAACTCTGATTAGGAATAACAGTATTATTCCAATACCCATGCATATCGTCAGTAAAAGCAAGACCTTGAAACCAGCCATCTGCTGCCTTACTCCACGTCGTCCCATCATCGGTAGAGACATTGGCTGCATCTAAGGTTGAAAAGAAGAGTAGCTTCGTTGGTACATGATAATAAACAGCCGTGCCGATATCGCTAATCAATTGTTTCCAAGTCTCACCACCGTCTGTTGTTTTCCATAACCCCTCGTCCGCGTTAAGTGCATCAATCGAGCACCAACCTGTTAGCGAATCCTTGAAACAGAACTGAGTGACATAGGCTTCATCTGAGTGAAACTTCACTTTTCGCCACGATACACCGCCATCAACCGTTTTCCAGATACCAGCATCCTCTTTGGACAAATCATCTGCACCATAGGGGCGATAGATACCAACAAATCCGACACGAGGCGGACCCGGAAAATCAAGGAAGTAGATCGACCTCATTCCGCCAAGCTTGGCCCCACCTGGTCGTGCCAACAATCGCCACTGCCCATTGGCGCTCATCGGTTGAGCAACAAGGAAAATGAAAAGTATCATATAGATACCCTCCAACCATATAGGAGCAGAACGTGAAGGCGGAAATTCCACCTTCGTCTCCTGTTTCGTCAATCTTGGAGTAACCATTAGTGATGCTTAGGTCTGCCTACAACATGGAACATGAATTCCAAAGGAACACCATTGCACGAATTGGGGGCATGGGCCGGAGTTCCGGACGAAAGTACTTTCGCATTAGCATTTGGAGCTATACTCATAAAATCTGGCATCACATCCCCCGAAGCATATATCAGATTATCCTGGAACAAAGTGCCTGCTAAGACTGCCCTACCGAATGGCGATATTGGGCTTGGATCCGCTAGGGCATTTGCGCCCCCTGAATGATTCTTATCGCTGACAACTAGATGACCGTCGTTGCTAATCGCAACAGCGGTGGATCGATGCGAAACATCCGTACCGTTTCTGAAGATGACGAGCGCATTCCCCTGGGCTGCGAGTATGCCGTGCCTCCGGCACTAAGAAGATGCGGAAGCTAAAAACCTCAACGACTAATCACAACCTTCCGGCTCTGGACAAATCCGGATTGAGAGACGCGCAGGTAATACACACCATTTGGGAGATCGCTTACATCGAGGGTGGACTCGGTGCGATTCGATTCAAAAGATTTCTTGATTGCTCCGAGTGCATCGAATAATCCAATGTGGACAGGAGCATCGAGTTTGTGCGTCAGCTCTATTCGTAGTTCGCGAGAAGCGGGATTCGGACGAAGCGAGGCTATTTCAAATAGCGGTTCGTGTCGGAGAGCAGCGAGCATTAGTGAATCACCACAGGAAAGCGTAACGTTTAGCTGCACCGAATCTGTCGAGCCAAGCAACGATGCAATACAATCGTAATAGCTGCTATCGGAATCCCAATCGACTTCGCCGAGCGCAATACTCGTCGAGGTTCGAGCAGCAAGATTTGCGCGGAAATGAATTCTGCCGATTACGGAATCGGGTTCTAGCGTTGTTCCGGCAAGCTTGACGAGTTTGATTCTAACCGATCCTTGCTCACTCCTGACTGTTCGAATTGTCCAGCCCGGAGCTGCAGCATCCGTCACATGCGATGCAACGTCGCTATCGAAGTTGATAGTCACGCTCACCGAATCCGCTGCGAAGCCATTGGGCAAAGTCTTAGGAGTGCGGATCAGGAAAGTAGCGGTGCCACCGGGAGGTTCTGAAATGCTCTGGTTGCTGCTTTCCGAAGCAATACTCATTCGTGGGCCAGCTGCGCTCGCTGTTGGATTTATCCAAAGATGTGCGGGTTGTCCATAATTGACTTCACTAGCATAGATATATGACCCCTTTTGGTAAAAGCCGATCCGATTAGCTCCTCCCATATAATTGCTCGGACCGCAAAGACTTTGCCACGTAACCCCTTGATCGATAGAGACGAGGACTCCGCCTCTCGTTTGCGTATAGATGTGCTGGATATCTCCGTACAATGAGTAGATGTGAGACAAAGGGTAGGCGGGAAACGAGGGAGGAAAAGGCAATCGTGAAACCGTCGACCAATTTTTCCCTCCATCGTCACTGCGATAGACAAATCCTGAGTCGCACAAACAAAAGAAAGTCTTACTTCCCTTGATTGGTAGTAGCCGAGCAGACCATCGATCTATACTCAACTGCGTCCAGGTTCGGCCGCCATCTATCGTATTCGAATTCGGACCATAATCTATCCCACCCCACACTCCTGAACCTGCGAGCATTCCAACCAGAGCGTCCGAAAACGCACATGAGGTAAATGTCAGATTGAGACTTTGCCAACTTGCACCCTCATCTGAGGAGGAGAGTCCAAACTTATCGCGAGAAATGGAAAGGAAAAGTATCCTCGTTGCTTCGTGATAATAAATCGAATAGCATTCACCATCAGTACCAGGAAGTCGCGCCCATGTTGCTCCTCCATCCGTCGTCTTGTAACACGCTCCTCCCGTGCCCATTGCCGCCAGCCACCCGGTTAAAGTATCTTTAAAGGCAAAATCGAAAACGCCTTTTGCAAAGAAAGTTCTGTCATTGATCGGACCTATTTGACCCCATGTCAAACCGCCATCGGTGGTCTTCCACACTTCTCCGCCAGAATTAGGCGTTGTGTCGGTAACACTCGAAGTTGTTAGCCCAATAAACCCGATGCGTGGAGGTCCGGGAAGATCGAGAAAGTATAACGAGCTAATTCGAAGGTTGCTAAATCCATTATTAATGGAATCCGGTGAATGGAAAGTGTGCAGTACTCGCCATTGACCTACCCCTTTGAGAGGAATAAATGCGAAGAGTACTAGGGTGAATAGTAAAATTTTCTTCATAGACTTTCTCCTAATGCCCGGGAAGTAAGTTATCCTCCCAGGCATTGCGATACATACATAATTCTATCTTAGCACAACATGGAACATGAACGGGAAGTGGTCGTTTGGAACTCCTAACTTGTCATAGGTAGTTACCTTAAAAATGCCACCGAGGAGCAGCTGACTAACGGAAATCATTCCTGCGACGGGAGCTATTGGCTGTGTCACTAAGGTGGCAACAATCGAACCAGTATTGGGTACGTAGGTATATGCTGTACCGTCTTGCTTTACATTGTTCAACGTGATGGTGTAAAGTCCCGTGCCAACGCCTCCCCATACCACACTCGTAACGCCCGCGTCATCTGTGACTGCGTTACCACCTCCAACAACATTTCCCCATGCCTCGATAGTATTGTCTGCATATGTCGTGCCTATTCGAAGCGACACGGCCGGCCCTGTTGCGCCACCACTGGTTGCCTGTCCAAACACAGAAATATATCCTTTGTTCGAAATTGTAGCTGCATCTGAACGAGCGGCGTTGCTCGTTCCGTTACCGATAATCACTAGATTGTCATCTGGCACAATCGTGTATGGCGAACTCGTCCCCTGTAACGTATTATACCTTCCGGCAACAAATTGCGCATAGCTCTGCGAAACAAGCCCTCTTCCGCCTGGGATTGCACCGTAGTCACCTGAGACCAAGTTTGTATCTCCGCCTGCAATGGTCCCTATGTAAGCGCTAACTGTATTGCCGAGGCCTCCCCCGATAACTCCATAGAGATGGTTCATGAAATTACCCGAACCACCACCAATGAAGTTGAAGGAAGGTCCAGATATCAGATTATGCCAACCACCTCCGAGTGCATTCCACCCACCACTCGTGCTAAGTATGTAGTTTGAATCACCACCCCCGAGAAAATTATCTACCGATGGAAGGCATCCCCCGCGCGGATTCTCGCAAGGATAGGCTGCTATCACATTCTTCTCACCGCCACCGAGCATTGCTCCGGGATTGCGAAAAATGTAATTGATACTACCGCCTCCGAGCACTGAATATGGAGAGCTTGAATCGATCACATTGGTGATTCCTCCGCCGAGTGTTGAATAATTTGAATACTTTATCCAATTTTGCGTACCTCCTCCTAAGAGACTCCACTTACTCTTATAAATATTATTTGTTTGCCCGCCGACGAGCGCAGAGTAATCCGAATTTGAATCCACACGATTCGTCACGCCGCCGCCTAAGAAGACATAGGAGGAAATTATCTTATTTAGCAAACCACCGCCAAGAACACTTAGCCTTCCAAAGTGTATGTAGTTAAAAGCGCCACCACCTACCACCGACGTATCGGAATTGTAATCGATCTCGTTGTGTGCACCTCCACCCAAGAAGCCGTAGTACGCTTGCAATGTATTGCTGTCGCCACCGCCCAGGGTAGAATATAGACCGTGTGCAAAATTTTCGTAACCTCCGCCAAGGAATGTGTAATTACTCCAGACGCGATTTTGTGCACCGCCGCCGAGAGCTGAGTAGTCGTCATAGACTTCAATCGTGTTAAGTCTTCCGCCTCCTACGAACGAGTGATGACTGCGAATGATATTTGAGTCTCCGCCACCAATAGTGCTTGCCCAGGAATAGACATCGAGCAAATTTGTCAAACCTCCTCCGATTACACCATAGCTCGGGTTTGCTTCGACATTTCGAAATCCTCCACCAATAAAATTATGATCAGCTGCAGCATTCGTGATATAATTGCTGTCGCCTCCGGCAATCGCACTGTATGGGCCTTGAATATAGTTTCTCCAGCCTCCACCGACGAATGAGTGATTTGCAGTACCGTCGATATAATTCAGCTCTCCTCCGCCAATTGCCGAATATGGGCTTACGATGTAATTAATCTTCCCTCCGCCAATGTGCGAATAGATTGCATTGGAATCGATGTAGTTCAAATACCCACCGGTTATGCTCGCCAGCGATGTTACGATTGTATTGCTTGCGCCACCACCGATAAACGAATGGTAATAGGTTTGATATCCTCCGAACAGAATGCGGTTCTGCTGACCTCCCGCTATGGCTCCAGCGAAAGTACTGATATAGTTCGAATCTCCTCCTCCAATGTACGATTCATTTGCGTTTCTTTCGATGTAATTTACGTCGCCTCCGGTTATCGAGGAGGATAAAGCATTAATCGTGTTATAACTGCCACCCCCGATGAACGATTGTTTTCCATCATCCTCAGGACTATGCGATGCATCGACAATAGTATTATACGCTCCTCCGACAATTGTGGAGATATCCCCGTTAGCAGAGTTATGTTCGCCGGCAACAACAATACTCAGCTCCGCAGTTGCGTGGTTATAAATGCCTCCTCCTAGAAACGCATCCTCATCTTCACAAGTATTATATTGACCTCCCACAAGGACTCCTCCGGAAACAACTTCACCGAGCAAATTTGACGTAATACTATTGCTCCGGCCGCCACCCAAAAACGCATGATCGGCTGTGTCAATCGTGTTATCCTCGCCCCCTACAAGAACGGAATGATCCGATTGCGATGTGATCACGTTGTTAGTTCCACCACTGATTGCTGAGAAATCCGCACCGATCGAATTGATAGCCCCTAACTTTCCTCCGCCAGCGATTACACACCCGGCTACAGTCCCTATTGTATTTCCGCTGTAGCCGCCCTGAATATTATTGCTTGTGGTGTTCGGCAGGTACATCATCACCTGTGATCCGTTGACCTTCATCATAAGTGGATTATTATCGCTTGTCCCGATGTAGTTTGTGCCAGCGGTTGTGGAATTATTACCAGTTTCACCCCAATAGTCAGATGTTCCATTATGGAACTGTAGCTGTGGATCCTTGCCGTTTTGACTCCCTTTTCCAGTTGGTGTTTCACTTCGGATTATGACACTCATCGAACTCGAATCATAATCTAACTTCACACCCGGGCCACCGGTAAAGTTTATCGACGATTGATTTGTACTAATCTTTGCACCGTTGACCCGGAGATACGGCACATATTCTGCTGCGATCTTGTCCCAGGTTACCGATCCGGCTTGGAGTTTGCTTGAGCTAATCGAGCTATCAGCAACGTTCAATGCATAAGGTGCTGCGCTAAGTTGTGCGAGCGGTCGCATTTCAGGTTGCCCTTCGACTTGAATTCCAATCCAGAGTGGCCGGTCAAGCGTAGTGGAAGCTGGAAGCGAGCTTGCTCCGCTTCCCAACATGATGTTGAAGACGCCGCCAGTGAGCGTCGAGTTGAATTTGTCGGACCAAATACTTTCCGCTCCATTCGCATCCGCGTAGAGGACAACGCGAATCGAATATTTTCCATCAGTTGCTGGCTTGCCGTTCTGAGATAGCATCCCTTGATATGATATAAGCCGGGGAGTGCTGCTTAGTATCTTTACGTCGTATGTTTGGCTCCGAGCAGTCAAGGATTGAAACAACAACGTTGTTAGCACTGCTAACGTACACAACAGAAATGACTTTGCATAATTTGCAAACGGCGTTTTTAGAGTTGACATTTTGTGGCTAAAGAAGAGGCACAATAGACTGAACGATCGTAGGCACGATTTCCCGAGGTTATGGAACGAGAGAAGGTAGAACTACAATCTATGAATTGACATAATCGACGGAACACGATGTCAAGTCCTAACCCATCGAAAAAGTGAAAAGAGGGTCTGGCATCAGGACAAAGATAGCACAAGAATCGTGATTTGGTACTCCGATAGCGAGAATTTTATTTGGCGATAGTCATAAGAGAAGACGCACCGCCAGACCTGGAATTGAACTTCAGCGCGTGAGGGTGGGCGCTATTCTTACCGCAAAGGTGCCTCTGGGCTTTTTTCCGTAGATAACTAGAACACTTCTCCACATATGTTGGGCGGTTCGAAACATTGGACTCACCTTACTCGTTTAAAGAAAAAGAATGCGTCGCGAATGGTTTTTTCGGGCGTCAGTCCCTCAGGTTTTTTGTTACCCTTCAATAGAAGCAGCCTCGCAATAACTTCCACTTTGAAACCAGCCCAATCTTTTTAGCTATCTTCAAACAGAAACGATAGGCACCATTCAGAAAATATACTTGAAAAGGAGGAAAGCGATGCCACGCAAAAGTTTTGTTCCGATGCGAAGAGATGAATTGATCTTGCTTGCTGCCGAGGCGAGGAAAAAATATGCGGGAATGTCGATTGATGAAGTTGCTGATCGTGAGCATGTGTTTTTGCATCGTGAACGTGGGCCGGCTGCAGCTTCGGGAGGCTATGCGTTTGCGCAGATCGAGATGGGTTGGGATGGACAGCCGTATGTGTTCGAAGCGATCGTGCTCAATCCGGAATTTCAGAATCCGCACGGCGAACGCATTTCGGAACGAGAGATCTTTTGGCACGAGTATTTTCATTTGTGGTATTCTCCTTCGATGATCGATTCGCCGGATCGGTTTCTGCATCACTACTCAACCGTCGGAGTGCTCCATGCGCAAGAAGAGCGCCGAGCCAATGAGTTTACTGCCGCCGTTCTTGTAGGCAAATTGGAACTTGGTGAAACGGCGGAAACCCTCTCCGAACGTTGCGGAATCAGCAGCTCTCTTGCCTCAATCGCGTTTGATTTATTGCGCAACCGATAAACTAAGTGCTCCCGGCAACCCAGTTTTCGCAATTTCGAGCAAAAGTGTAACTATTTTGCCACTCATCGGTCTTTAGAGTGTGCTGTGTGTCACTTCTCGCTGTCTGATTTGAACGTTGTGTGTATGTTCGATTGTAGCGGAGTAATCTCCGTGATATTATCTCTGCAATAACATGAAGCGCTCCGTCTCCGTGTGTTGTGTTCTCCTCTTGCTGCTTATGTCGCGGACAGATCTTCGTGCACAATGGCAGATCATCCGTAGCTTCGATGCGCATATCACGTGCATCTATTTTTTGGATGGTGTCGGTCAGTCTCGCGCAGGATTTGTTGGGCTTGCGAACGGGACGGTTTGGCAGACGAACGATGGTGGAGCGACGTGGCTTCCTTGCAACACTCCCGGATTAAAAGGTGTCGTTACAAGTTTTTCGTTTAAGGATGCGCGCACAGGTTGGTTGAGCGCACGTCCGGGTCCGAAAGGTGGCTCCGCATGTTATATTACCCAAGATGGTGGAGCAACGTGGTCGCCGCTAAATCCGACAGGCGATCTTCCGTGTGTTTATTTCAATCGTGCTTCGGGTAGACTTTTTCTGACATCGATCACGACGAGTGCGCTTTCCTCCCGCGATGGTGGCACCACGTTTAGCTCTTGGGGACCGAACATGTTGAACGGCATTGCTTTCAACAGTAACCTGATCGGATTCACCACGTGCTATTCGGGTGCTGCGAAATTTACAAACGATGGTGGCATTTCCTGGAATAATTCGACCTTCACAGATTATAGTACGATGGGCTCCGAGTGTTGGAATCCTCTCGCAATTCCTGGCACACTCACGTTCTTTGCGATCAGCGAAAATACTGGCAGCATCCTTCGCTCCAGCGATGCCGGCCAAACATGGAAAGCGCTCGGCACACTTCCCAAAAAACCTACCGGTGATATTCGTGGTACATGCGAACAACTTTACGCACAAAGCGATAGCGGAATTTTTTGTTCGAATGATGAAGGGTACACATGGTATTCTGTTGGTGGTCCCGGTAACGAAAGTGATGTGAGATTTTACACAGTGGGCACAACGGTCTATGCGTCCAATTACTATAACTCGCTGTATGTTTTGGCCGATGCGTTGCGACCGTATAAGGGACGCATCGGCGTTGACACGAAACCGCTCGCGTCGATTGGTTGCAATCCTGTCGACGCTCGATTTGATCTGCACGGACTTAGTGCGTGTTTCTCGACGGTGCTCTTAGGTATTGACGTTCAGTCGCCGCAAAATATCACAGCGACGAGCAAAATTAAATTTCCGCATTTGCTCCTTGCCGATAGCCTCGATACGATGCATGTACGTTATATCCCAAGCGGAAATTTGGCCGACACACTAAAGCTCACCCTGCACTTTCGCGTGGGAAGTCAGGACTTCGATTCGTTGCTGACGATCATTGCTTCGAAGGATGCAAAATTTGATGCAACACCATTTCCAGCATCACTCGATCTGAAAGTTCGGACAAGTTGCTATCCTGTGGAGGGTGCTTTTGAATTGCGAAACGGAAAATGTGATTCGCTGACGTTTATCTCGGCGGTAAGTTCGGATCCGACGCAAACGTTTATTCTGAGTCCGACAACAAGTTACGCTGTTGGGCCGCTTGGCATCATACCGATACGCATTCGCACATCGGGCGATCACAAAGGTTCGAGTTCGAGCATCATCACGCTTACGCTGAGTTCGCGTGGTTCGACGTATACGATCAGCTATCCGGTCTCGCTCAATGTGTTGGAAGAGGGTGAAGTTCGAACGGCGTTCAATCCACGCCGAGTTGATTTTGGACCGACAAGTTTGTGCAGCCAGCGGACCTCTTCGTTTTATGTGCAGAATCCCGGCTGTGGTGAACTTGAGGTAGAAAAAATTGCATGGCTTATTGCTTCTCCATCGATCACGTTAGTTTCACAACCAACGCTACCATCGATACTTACCGCAGGTGCGCAAGATACTATCATAGTTCGCTACGCACCAGTCGGGCTTGGGAATTCTGTTGCGGTGCTTGGAGTGACGATCAAGGCCAATGGTGTTGATCGTGATACTACGATTCAGATTCAAGGGTCTTCATACACGATCAGTCAAGCGCGGCTTTCGACGGATGCATTGCATTTTGATTCGGTGCTTGTGTGTGAAGAGAATCTCGATAGTTGTTACATACGAAATGAATCGTGCGACTCGACCGAGCTCACCGAAGTGCTTCGCCCGAACGAGGTCGCATTCGGAATCGACTTTCCGAAACCGCAGCAGTGGCTTCGACCTGGCGATAGTGTGCTAGTTCGTGTTCGTTTCAGCGCAACCAATGCGGGCGCTTCGCAAGCCACTGGAGCAAGAAGCGATGTGCTCAGACTTCGACTGCGAAACGCTGGGGGTAGTGAACAAGAACTGGATCTTGGGCTCGATGGATATATTTTGCCGAGCGTGCACAAATTCAGTGTGACACCAAGCGCAATTAATTACACTCTGCTCGATCCTTGCACGACGCATGATACGCTCATCACGATTACAAATCTTGGAACATGCGATACGATCTGCGTGACGCATCGTGATTTTGTGGGATCGAATTGGTTTACTGCACCCGATTCGCAAAACGTTACCTATTGCATTGCGCCGGGTGAATCGCACTCGCTTATTATTCGTACAACAACTTCGAGTGACTCACTTGCAAGTGCGACGCTCAGGCTTTGGGGAATAAATTTCGACACGACTATTCGGTTACGTGCAACAACGCGTTCGCTCACTTCGGCTTGGCTGTCGGTCGTGCAAAAGGACACCGCGATGGTCGCGAAGCATTGTCAGACCACCGTGCGTTCGCTTGTGTATCGTAACAGAAGTTGTGAGCAACTGACGATCGACTCGTTGGTGCTCTTGGCCGCTGGCGCAAGTCAATCGCAATTTGACGTGACGGTGGATGGTAGCAAGTCGTTGCCGGTTATTGTTGCTCCGGGTGATTCGCTAAAGTTTAACGTGATCTTTGACGCGGATGGAACTGGTGACGGTCGCATCGTGGTGCACTTGCATGCTTCCGGTGACAAACCGTGCGAGGATATTGTGATAACCGGCAAAGCCGTTGGGAACGCGCAACTGATGCGACTCGGAGTTTCGGCGCAAGATGGCACGGCTACGATGCATGCGAATCCGGGAGCGAATGTCGAGGTGATTGTTCGCACGAATTCATCGATCGCCGATTCACTCGGGCTCGCGATGATAGAAACGAATTTGAAATTTGCCGATAACGAACTCACGCCCCTCGGCGCAACCGGTGCGAACGGCTGGCAAGTGAATGCAACGAACGGCACCGGAAATGTTGCACTCAAATTCACACGCTCCACACTCGCAGCCATCAATGCAGGTGATGAATTAGGCCGAGTGAAATTTTATAGCACGATTGGCGATCAGCTTTCTTCGAATGTCTGGTTATCGGGGGCAGCACTCAATGGTGGTGACTCTGCATATGCAAGGTGTGTGCTCGCATCGCTTCCGGCGACTGACACTGTTCTTGTGAAGCTAAACATTGCTTGCGGCGATTCGATAATTAGTGGATTTATAGCCGGACGCGGACTCGTGGATTTACTCTCGATTCGTCCTGACCCGATTCGCTCCACCGCAACCTTCACACTGAATGTGCGTGCAGATGCTAATGTACGTTTGGAAATTTATGATGCGATGGGACGCAGTGTCCGCGTCGTGAGTTCCGGATTGCTCAGGAGGGGAGCGCAAAAACTTATTTTCGAGGCCTCGAATCTTCCATCAGGTGTCTATTACGCCAGACTCAGCGACCAATCATCGATCAGAACCTACCCGATTATTTTGTCGAGGTAAGTTTGTGTACCTACGAACCGTGATGCCGGAGACGGCACAGCATTTTCACGGTATCACTTGACACAGTTTGCTCAGCGTGCTTAGCTTGGGTACCTTAGGCACGCGGAGCTCTGTGTCCGGCATAATTGGTTCTCGTTTTTTCGATCTCAATCGGCTGCATGCGTTGCTTGCCAAGAGATCTGCTCATCGAGAGTGCTAAGAGAATCGGCCCAAAGGCCAGGGCGAAAAAGATTAGTGGTAGTACGGCTTGCATAAGATTATCTCCTACTGTATATATGTGTATTTGACCAGCTTCAAAGGTCTCTACGTAGCTTTCGTCCCAGAGTTTCTGTTGGCGTTCGGCTTACGTAGCGTTTCCTCTATCATAATAAACCCTGCCGAGCTCATTTGTTTCACCTTCCGGGTCAACTATTTGCAAGTAGGAGGTTATTTTTTCGGATTTGTTTAATAATGCCAACTTAATTGTTTTTCACGGGTAGTATTTGTCTTTGCTCTAGGACTATTGGTGTCTTGGTGCCCGAACCGGAAGTATATTTGGATTCGGATATCGAATCGACAAAACTTATTCACGGCCTAAACTTATGAATCAGCAAAACGGAAGTCAACAGATCACGAAGCCGAATTATGGTGTGGACGCCCCGGGTGTCGTCGCGGTGCTCTTTTTCGGAGGCGTGGCGGCCTTGCTCGCTGCGACGATTTTCAATGCATCGCTCGCTGCTTGGAGCCCACCTTTGTTAGCTACATTCTTTAATGGCGGACTCGCATGTCTACTCATTGCTTTGCTGATGTATACCGGTAGTAAGTTTTGGAAACTACAAGACCGAAATGAAATGCTGATGCTAGCACATTTGCACGGGGATGAGCGTGTGCTCGATGTCGGATGTGGGCGTGGAATGATCCTTAATGCGTTTGCGCAGAAACTTCAGAACGGCAAAGCGATTGGGATTGATATTTGGCAAACGAAAGATCAATCGGGCAACAGCCTCGAGGCCGCAAAAGAAAACGTTCGACGCACGAACACCGATGATAACACCGAGATCGTCACGGGTGATATGCGCAAGTTACCGTTTGCCGATGGCTCGTTCGATGTTGTGACTTCGAGTCTCGCGATTCATAATGTGCCGAGCAAAGAAGATCGGGCGACTGCGCTTCGTGAAATCGTCCGAGTGCTAAAGCCCGGCGGCAAAATTGTTATCATGGATTTTATTCGAACCGGTGAATATCTTCCGGTGCTCGAAGCCGCTGGGATCGAACATCTTGCTCGTGAGCGCACACTCTACTTTTTTCCGAGTGGCCGTATCATCAGCGGACAAAAGCGTTAGCCCCGATCACACACGGGGACCGCGAGCACACACGGGGAACGCGAGCACACACGAGGAACGCGAGCACGCACGGGGAACGCGAATGCGCCAATTGTTTTTGCATTCCCCGTATTGTGCTAGTGTTGTGAACAGTAGTATGCTGACATTTTTTTGATCCTCTGTACGATCTGCATCACCTTATGATCCGTTTATCTCGAGCAACCGTTGTTTTGCTCGCGGCGTGTTTGTGTTCATGCGCCGCGAAGACGATGGTGCATCAGGTGACTCCTGCAACAAAGCTGGAGGGAAGCGTCGTCTTCTATAGCTTGCCGCAAACGGTTTGTATAGTCGAGATTCCAGTGACGCGTACAACCATCCGAATGGGTTCGCTCATGGACTATACCTCGGTGCTCACGGATGCGGGTATCAATGCAAAGGCGGCAACGCGTGACGAGCTGAATTTTGCAATCGGTGATGTTCGGCTCTCGAGTCGTGCCGAGCCCGACCCAAACGCGCTCTTCGCCGTCGATCTCGATCACCAGATCTACGAGACGAAATCGCTCACGATGCAAATGACCGCCGATGGAATGCTCGCGAACGCTGAGCCAGTGTTGCCGAGCGCGGTGCCTTCCAGCGTGATCACGATGACCGAATCAATTGCATATCCAAATGCGGATGAATCGGCACCGGTCTCGCTTGAAGATGCGAAGGTGCACCATGCGAAGCAACATGCACAACAAAAGTCACCCGATCAAGCACTCGCCGAAAAGCTTCGCGATGAAATTCTCGAACTCCGCAAACGCAGACTCGAACTGATCAGTGGTCGAACACTTCCCGTCGATGCCACAAACCCAGGTGCGATTACGATCCTGCTCGAGTCGATGCGTAACATGGAAAAGAAATTGCTCAGCAAATTTGTCGGCACAAAGAAGATCGAAACGTGGACGGCCTATTGCGAATTTTTACCGACGACCGAAGGCAAACAATTCGAGTTGTTGCGCTTGAGCGAAAAAGGAATCGTGCAAACAACCGCACTGAATCCACCTCCGGAAAATTTCGAGACCGATGATGGTTCGCAACCGCTGCGCCGTGTGTTTATCACTGTGCGAACTGTGGCGCCCGAAGTGATGGAGCAGATTCGCAACGCCGCAGAGCCGCTTGATTCTGTCGGTGGGTTTTATTACCGGATTGCTGCACGATCGACTGTTGAGATCACACTTAAAACAAAAACGACGCGACGTATTGCGTTTCAATATTTACCCGTCGCACAGTTTGGACTTATCGCATCCTTACCTCGCACGGTTCGCATGTCGCCCGATCGAGCACTCGAATATTACACGTCAACCGGCTCGCTAAAGCGCTTCCAGATTGGTGATGGGTCGCCAGATTCAAGCACAGTGCAGCCAACCTCAAGCACACACCCGCGCGATTCGGCAGTTGTTCCGACAAGAGCGAAGGTTGAAAAGTGAGCTGAATTCGTCCTGAGTACTGCTGATTTTAGGCTATTAATCTGCCCATTATAAATTTATTTACACAATCTCGCAGAAATGTTCCCCGCACGCTTGCATTGGCTATTTGAATGTGTTATGTTTGAAGTGCGAACGAGTGCCGGGAAGGTGGCTGTACCACTTTCCACTTTCCTCTGCCGTTTGTCCGCGAGACCGGAAGGTTACGGGCTTCCGATCCCTTTCATTGCAACCTACCACAATTCATCTGTTATGCGCAACTCTCGTTTTATCCTGGTCTTGGTTTTTCTTACGACGTTGTCTTCAATTGCCTTTGCTCGGCATGATGTCATGAAGCAAGGTGAAAACCATACCCTCTCGCTTCCGCCCTCTCTACAAGGTTATCCAGATAGCCTTCGACTCTATTATGCTGCTGAACGGCTTTATATAGAGGGCGACTCGCTCAAACTTGCGATGGGATTGGATACGATGAAGCTCTACATTCAGCTCCACCCGTTCGCCACCAAATACCCGGGCCAAACAATCAGCGCAATTCCCGAATGTGCGCACTTTCTCAATGCCATGGGAGAAGGGCCCGGAGCGAAAAACGATAAGCTTCTGTATAATTGGCTAATCGATGCTTTTGCTTGGAACAGCGATACGGCATATCGGAAACAGATCATCGGTGTTATGGCAAATCTTATGTGGACCTGGGACCGGAACGAGGCAGCGAATATTTGGTGGAACTTTGCCCACTGGTTCAACGATTCCGCTGGTTATAGAGGTGCAGCTCAGATTAGGCAAAGCCAACATATATCTCATGAGGATACCCTGCCGTTCCATGTGATACCATTCCCCCCTGCGAAGGTGCCAATACCTGGAGCGACAGTGGCGTATGGCGTAGCTGAGCAAATCGCAATGAGTCTTGCTATCTCACCGAACCCGAGTTCAGTGACGACGAATGTCGAATTCACTGTTGCTCGGAGTGGTCTCGCGACACTTGTTCTATAC
>JBDTCS010000316.1:0-2083 GCA_039923455.1 Kapaibacterium sp. (SeqCode)
AGATATAGAACGATGCGTCGAGTGTCGATGGCCGGACAATCTCGCTTATCCAAGCGCGCATCCATTTTTTGTAATCGCTCTCTGATTGCTTGTCGGATTCGTTGCCAAAATCTCGTCCAAAATTATAGGGTGGATCGGCGATCAGCAGCCGAATGCTATTTTCCGGTAATGTTCGCAAACCTTCGATCGCGTCTCCTTGATAAATGTTCGATCGCGGGATTGTCGCCGAGAGTGTTGGAAAGTGTTCAACTTCTCGCTGCAGTTCGAGCGATGTCAGTCGAATAGTCTTGTTAAGCGGGGAAGCCATTTCAGAATCCGAGTGAGAAGCTCAGCCCGAATCCCGCATCGGTGTAGGAATATTGCGAAAGCGACGAATGCACCTTCGTGCTATTAACGGTGAATTGGAGAGTGAGATCGTTAAAGGCACCGAAGAGGCGTTCGTCATCAAAGGGAAAATCTCTGCCAACATAGATCGATAGCAGCGAAGCGTTCTCTTCACGATCCGCACCTGTTACCGCTGTGACGACCTTCTTGTCTTGCTTGAACACCGATCCATACTTGCGATGCTCAACTACAATATCACCCGATAAATCGATATCCCAAATTAATCGTGTCGTCGCATAAAGCATTAACCTCGAGAGATCATACGTGTACTCATCATCGCTGACAGATGCTGTCCGACCTTGCAACGGATTCCCGGTTTGATCGACGTATGCTCGCAAACTCGGACTGCGAGTGACCGAGCCGACAAGCCCCAGCACCACCCGATCACCGAGGAATTGCGCGTAACCCGCACCAAGTGTCCATTGCGCAAACGAAGATGCTACATTCGCCGCACGCTTTAATTTACCAATACCGACGGAATCCACAGAAAGTGGAGTCGTAAAGCTCTTGTATCCAAAACCGCCATCGAGGAGGAGTACGATTCGAGTACCAAGCGCGATATGCGTACTAATTCGAAAGCGATTCTCGATGTTGGAATAAATCGAGTCGTTCGGATAATTCGATTTTAGAAAGTCATACGTGAAATTAAATTGCGCGGTTCTGCCGCTGAACACTTCTCCCGTGCCTTGGATCGAGAGTGTGGAATAATCATAGGCTGTGTAGATATCACGATTCTTACGAACCTCAAAGCTGATCGGAAACGTCAGCGAAGTTGCAAGTGTGGTTGCGGTGTTCGTCGCAGCATCTTCGATGATCGTGAAATCTTGCGAAGTAGTATAGCGCAAACGTTCTGCGCTGCTGATGAGCGAGATCGTTGGTGCCTTATCAGATACCTCGGCTGTAGGTTCGAGTTGATTTCCGGTTGGGAAATTACGCGTCTCCGGATTGGTGCGAGGCGTTAAATGTGTGCGATTCGTTGTGTCCTTCGAAAGAACAACCGAAGGTGTCGGCTCCGGTGGTTCGACGACCGGCATATAGTCCGGTTGCGGTATGGCGCTCGTCACGAAATAGACGACGCTTTTATAGATAGTGAGAATTCTGTCACGTGCGACCGCCTTTGCGATCACACGATCGAGTGAGGGCTTGATCGCCGTTAGTTGATCCAGCGCCACTTGTCGAAAGCTTCGACTGAAGGGAAGTGAGTCGAGAAGATCTGCAAGTGTATTGACTTGGTCTGAAATAGAATCTCTGAGAGCGCTCATCGCGTCCTCAGCTTTGCCAAGTTTTCGGTAGTCGAGGGAGTCGAGAGATTCTCCGAGTAAATAGAGTCCGCTCGTTGCATAGTCGATGATCGAATCTGTTGCATCGGCACGATATGCTGCTGACGTACTCTCGTGCGCGGTTGTAGCAGCAGTACCACTCGGGGTGTCCGCGCTTGTAGCACCATCGTTGACGGGCAGCTCGCTTGCTTCGGATGTCGAGTGCACGCGATCAATCGAATCCTGCCGTGCCTCTTGAGCGAGTTCGTGCGTTAGCTCAATACTTTCGGCTTGAATGGCCTTTTGATTCGAAAGATAAAACGTTGGGGTGGCAGTAAATGAGTAGCCTTCGTACGAATGCGTAGGGTTCGCATTGTAGTAATCCGGAGCAAAGTTCGCTCCGATGCTTAACTTAGATAGCGCCGATATATTGAACGTGT
>JBDTCS010000317.1:0-4613 GCA_039923455.1 Kapaibacterium sp. (SeqCode)
TGCCCAGATGTATTCGAGCGTTCCGAGTAAACAAGCACAAGCGGAAGCCGCCTACAATCAAGCGATCAAGTTAGATTCGTCCGCAGTTCGAGCCTACGCCGGACTTGGTTCGTTGTATGCTCGTATGGTGCCACCATCACCGAAGATGCGTGAGACGTTTGCCAAGCTCGAAGAAGTTGCCCGCGCGAAGAACGATCAAGAATATCAGGGAATCGCGAATTGGGGGCTTGGGCTTGCGGCAGTCAACGAAAAGCGCTTCGATCTTGCAGCTACGCATTTGGAGAAAGCAGTCAAACTATTACCTCCGAAATCGCCTTATTTGCTCAGTGCCTATCTCGATCTGGCGATCTCGTATCACCAGTTGAAAAGCTATGCAAAGGCCGAGGAGAATTACAAAATGGTGCTCGAGATCGACCCAACGAATAAGATCGCGCCGGAGCAACTAAAGAATTTAAAAGACGCTCAGCCCAAAAGAGGGAAGTAAGCCGAGCTGAAGTCTGCCTAACCGTGTGCAAGGCTCAGGTCGAGATCACGTCACACTTGGAAATTACGAATGTATATTTGTTTCCAAACAGATATGTTGTGTAAGTCGACGATGCCTTGACTCTCTCTCCTAAACTTCGTCCATAAAGCGATGTAGAAGAGACTCACAGCTCGTATGTAGTGTCTTGTTCCGATTTTCCGGCAACTATGGCAAACATCTTACTTCTCGTCGATGATGAAGGGCTTGCGCTTTCCGCGCAAGTCTCGCTTGAAGCTGCCGGGCATCATATTCAATTTGTGAGCGACGCTCAGGATATTCAGGGGGTGCTCGCGCATGATACGCCTGACGTGCTGGTGCTATATCCGAGATCTAAGTCCTTCGATTTCTCGGAATCCATTCGAACCTATAAACAATTATCACCAGAGACTGAGATCGTGCTCGGCGTACCAGCTTCCGAGGAGCACGCTGCAATTCTTACTTTAGAGCTCGGCGTGTTTGGATATTGCTTGATCTCTGAAGACAAAGCGTTGGGCATTCCAGGTTTGGTTCAGCGGGCATTCGAGCACAAATGTGACAAGTTTGCACTGTTACATCACTCTAACTCCGCTACCGGTACGCTCGGATTGCACGCGATACTTGGTCGAAATCCGCAGATTCGCGAGACGATAAATGTTGCGAGTAAAGTTGCTGCAACCGATTCTGCAATCATGATCTTGGGTGAACTCGGAACAGGGAAGCGACTGCTTGCCGAAAGTATCCATGCACGATCTTTGCGTAAGGATCGTCCGTTCCTAACGGTCCGCTGCAAAAGTCTTTCGAAAGAGACACAAGAGGCCGATCTGTTTGGTCACACCGAAGGATTTGCCGGGAGCGATGGGAAAGGGACCTCCGGAATTTTTGCAAATGCAAGCGGTGGTACGATATTCCTCGATGAATTAAGCGAGCTTACGGCCGGTTCGCAGATCCGGCTTCTGCAATATTTGGAAGATCACACATTGACACGAGTCGGTGAAAGCACACGCGCACCCATTGATGTCCGGGTGATGTGCGCAACGAGCGCGGATCCTCAGCTGCTCATTAATGATCGGTCACTCCGTGAGGATCTATACTATCGACTCAGCCCGATCGCACTCTTCATTCCACCATTACGACAACGCAAGGACGACATTCCGACTATTGTTACTAGCTTCGTGAATGGGTTCAGTGCTCAATTGGGAATGGAGCCGAAACCGCTTACGGTTACAGCCCTCGACGAGTTGATCCGTTACGATTGGCCCGGGAATGTTCGAGAGCTAAAGACGATCCTTGAGCGAGCAGTCTTTCTCTCCACCGGTTCGGAGATCGGTTCAGAATATTTTCCAAAAGATTTCACGGATCCAACTGTGAATATTACTTCCGTTCTGAGCAACAGCCCAACATTGGACGAGTTGGAAAGGCGATATATTCTGGAGACGCTCGTTGCTTGCAAAGGCAATAAGGTGATCACGTGTGAGAGGCTCAGAATTTCCACCACGACATTGTGGAGGAAGTTAAAGCAATACGGGTTAGAACTTGAGGCACCTAGGTAGACCGGTTCGACGGCGGTACGCGTACGATCGGTTAGGTAGCCAAAAGAAATTGATCTGGGGGTGAAGTTCTTCTGGGCGAAATCACGTTGTCCTTATACTATATTAAAATTATGTCTGTGATTACTATTCGGTTCGACTATCTTTAGAATTCTGGCTACCTATGCTGCCTACTGAAGAAGCAAAACCGCATCATCATCTTCTGGGTCACTCCGAAGAGATAAAGCCCCACAAGAAGGAGCATGCGTTCCATAAGCTGGTCACAGTCTTCGGTGGCTTGGCTGTCTTTTCTTGGCGGTTCGTCAAGAGTAGCATCATACCTCCATACGAAATCAAAGAAACCTTCCGTCAAGCTTATCAGGTTGGAATTCGGTCACTCCCGCTGGTATCCGTAGTATCGGTGGTTATCGGGGCAGTCCTCACGATGCAGAGCACCCCGACGATGACAAAATTTGGGGCAGGTGCCTACGTACCCATCATGGTAGCCGTAAGTGTCATGCGCGAGCTTGCACCGGTGCTGGTATCGGTGATCGTGGGAGGTAGAGTCGGGGCAGGAATCGCAGCAGAGCTTGGCTCGATGAGAGCGTCCGAACAGATAGACGCTATGGAAGTTGCTGCCATCGACCCGTTCCGATTGCTCGTAGTTACGCGTATCGTCGCCTGCATCATCTGCTTACCATTGCTTACTGTTTATGCAGACACGCTCGCTATGATCGGCGCGTTTGTCGTCAACAAGATTGAGTCCGGTATGAGTGGGCAGCTCTTCATAAACACTGTCACGGACAGCGTTACTTTCCCGGATTACTTGCCGGGAATTCTTAAGACAGCATTCTTCGGATACATCATCGGCCTCGTTGGTTGCTTCATGGGATTTAACTCAAAAGGTGGAACCGAGGGCGTGGGAAAATCCGCAACAGATGCAGTAGTGACGTGCTCCTTGCTCATAATACTCTCCGACGCCGTCTTTGTGAAGCTCACCATTTTGTTTTGGGGATAGAGACAAATGGCAGAAGATAAATCACCCCAAACCGCAGAATCCGGAATACTCCTGAGTGTTAACGATGTTTCAAAGGCTTTTGGCGAACACGTTATTTTTGAGGGATTGTCACTCGAAATAAGGGAGCATGAGACATTGGCTGTTCTGGGAAAGAGCGGTACCGGAAAAAGCGTGCTCCTGAAGCTCCTAATCGGCCTCTTGACTCCTGACAAAGGGACCATTCTCTACCGCGGTAAGTCGATGACTGACATGGGCGAAAAGGAATTAACGAAGGTTCGAAAGAACATCGGGTTTTTATTTCAGGGAGCAGCCTTGTTCGATTCAATGACGATTGGCCAGAACTTGGAGACCTTTCTGCTCAAGCATGAGGTCCTGTCCCCAAAAGAGAGGCAGGATAAGATCGCAAGGGCGCTGGATGTAGTAGGCCTCCCAGATGTAATTGACCGATTACCCTCGGAGTTATCCGGTGGAATGCGCAAACGCGCCGGGCTCGCAAGATCTATCGTGGTCGAGCCAGAATTGATCCTTTACGACGAGCCAACCACGGGGCTCGATCCGATCACAGCGTTGTCGATTGCAGAACTCATCAACTCCTTACAGTTCAAGTTAGGAATTGCGTCAGTGGTTGTAACGCACGATCTGCCGACGGCCTTCGCGGTTTCCGATAGAGCTGTCGTCCTGAATGAAAGTAAGAAGATCTATGATGGGAAGATCGAAGAGATGGAAAAATCAGGGGATCCATTTCTGGTCAAATATCTCCAAGCATCGATCATGGATAAAGGGCGGAAGAGTGCCTACATCCAAGAATTGAAAAAGCTACCCGTTTCGGAAGCCATCTAATTGGTTGGGAAAAGTCTATATGTTTTTATATTGCAGTACTTTACGTCGATCATTATTTAGGAGCTAAACGATATGCTACGAAAATCCACTCCAGTTTACCAAATCGGCCTGTTCGTTCTGCTCGGTATCGTGCTGCTGATCGCTGCCGTCTTTTTGATCGGAGGAAAGCAAAAGCTCTTCACAACGACCTCGCTCGTGTACGCCAAATTTTCGAATGTAAGTAGCTTAAAGACCGGTGCGCAGGTCCAGATGACCGGAATTAACGTCGGGCTGATCACGAAGATCATGCTTCCTAAACATGCACAGGATTCGGTGCTCGTCACGATGAAGATCGAAGAAGATGCGTTTCCGCTTATTCATACTGATTCGCATGCTCTAATCACCACCGAAGGATTGATCGGTGACAAATTCATTCTGATAAATGTAGGCGGTGACTCGACTCGATCGATCAAACCAGGTGCCACGCTTCAAGGTGAAGCCTCGAAGGATTTTAGTCGAATTTATGATACATTGAATGCATCGGTCGTCCAAGTGAGCAAGTTGAGTAGCGAGGCCGGAGCAATCTTGAAGGCAATTCGGACAGGCCAGGGCTCGATCGGCAAATTGGTCTACGATGACCAGCTATATAATAATTTGCTTTCGATAGGTGATAATGCAAAAGCATCTATGACACAGATCACCTCGAGCGTGAACAACCTCGGTACGGAACTGACAAACTTGGCTGCGA
>JBDTCS010000318.1:0-8297 GCA_039923455.1 Kapaibacterium sp. (SeqCode)
GTTGTTCGTGATGTCGCACGCTTGGAACTGCGTAGCGGAATAATTAATCCAAACAAGAGCAAAAGGGCAGCTCCAGAAATCCAGTACGAATAGATTTGAAGTGGTGATGCTTCGAGTGTGTATGCGAGCGTGTAGTTGCCGGCGGGTAGCGTTGCTGTTGCACGGCCGGTGGTGTCGGGATGAGTTATGATCACTTGATTACCGGGCTGGCGAGTGATAATCCATTGGGGCCAGTACCAATTATGAAGCGTGACCTTCGTTGGTGCTGCGACTGATACGCTAAATGTTCTCTCGGTGATTTGTGTGTGAAGTGCGGTGAAGCTAAAATCTTTTGCCTGTGATAAATCGGTGGTAGCAATGAAAGCATCCTGCCCATGATCGGTCGCAAATTGTATGACCTCATGTTTGTCGGTGGATGCATAGGCCGATGCATACTCGGCCGGTTCATAGGGTGTCCACGGTGCGTTGGCTCCATGGACTCGCACTCCGAAAATTTGTACAACGGCAAAAAAGATTGCGCATACTGCCCAAAATCCTACCACCGGATTTATCCAGCGCTCTTTTCCTTCTCTACTTAAGACTGCGAAAGCATACGCGACAATCAAAATTCCTGCAAGCAACCAACGATAAGTGAATTGTATCGTTTGATTGAACTTCAGTAGTATCCACACCGGTCTTGAAATCGCGGCAGTTTGAAAAAATACGATCACGGCACACATCCAAAACAAGCAGAGGATCACTCTTCGGTGCTCAACGCGATTGCGAAAAGCAAAAAGAAGTATACCTGTTGCGAAGATTGCAAAGTAGCCAATGAGTATTTGCGCATTTTCCGTGAAGTCTGTGCCTCCTTTTATAACCGAAAAGCTGTAGAGTGCGTCACGTGGGAGATCATGTGAGAGAATGAGTTTGCTGAGCTGTACATATTTTGCAAACTCGATAATTGGAAATAAGTAAGGCGAAGTAAGCAGCACGCCGATCATTAATGATCCAACTGCCCACCATCGATTGTCTTCACCGAAATGATATGCCGCGAATGGAATGAGTACAGCAAATAAGAAAACGGTGCTCCCCGGTAAGTGTGAGATTAGAAGCAACGCAATAGAGCAAGCGCATAGCGCAACGTCACGCCATCGCGGACGTTTAGAGTCGAAGATATTTAGTAGCGCCAGCAAGATGAGTGGTGGCCAAATGAATGCGAAGTGCTCGCTCAGTCCGCTACGCGAGAACAGAGTGAAAATGCGATACGGTGCGAAGCCGTAGATAAGTGCGCTCAACCATCTGCTCTTCGCGGATGGTGTTAGTCTTTTCGCAAGCGCATAAAAAGCGATCGCAGATGCAATCGTGGCTGCCGAGCTGCTAATCCAAAAGATCGTGAGTGTCGAGGCACTCGAAAAAATAAGCTTCAGTGGACCGGCGCAAAAATAGGCGAGTGGTGGATAGAAATAAAAAGTTGGTGAACCAAGTCCTGCGTATGCATCGGGAATCCATCGAGGCCAAAGCACTCCACTGCCAAGTTGTGCGGCGAAAGTGTCGATCCAAACTAAAGCAGCAGGTCCATCGGAAGCGAGCGAATGTTTAAAGAAGGGTATAACGATCTCACTCGCGGCAGCACACACAATTAGTATCGGCACAATCCGATTGAGTAATTGCGAAAAACGTGCGAAGAATTTCATTCAGGAATATAAATTCGGATCGTAACTTCAAACATGTTTTGGTTCACGCCGCATCTGAACGAAGCTTATGCTTGCAGCGATGAGCCAGATCAACAACGCAACACCGGAAATTCTCGCACCCCAAATTTCCGACCAACCTTTTTCGAGTCGGTAATCGAGTGTGTAGTTGCCGGCAAGTAAGTTAGCATTTGCTAAACCCAGACTATCCGCGTGCGTTGGAATCTCCTCTGTTCCACGATAAAGCTTCCACATCGGCCAATAGAATTGGTGCAATGTAACATTCGCGTTCGTGGTCAACGCAACGGACAAGCTTCGTCGGTTCGGCTCCGAATGGGTTAGCACAATTTGTTGTCGAATCGAATCCGGTCCGAGAACAAACGGGTCATGTAGATGGAGTCTCGCGTACGCTTTCGCCTCGAGAAAATCTGGTGCCGTTGTTGGTAAATGTTCTCCCGCGCCGATGCGTGCTTCCTCGACTGCTGGAGGTGGTGGCGGCCAAAGGAGCACGACGTATCCATAACGTAGATAGCATCCGAACGATAGCGATGCAAGAATCAGTATGACTCCGATAGCTTGTTTTCGCAATCGTTGTGATTCAACAACGGATGCTTTCGATAAGAGTGCATACAGCACCGCCGACACAAGTGGCAGCAAGAGTGTAAAGCGCCAAGTAAATTGTAAGTACTTTACGAGTGGAATGTATTTCCAAAATGGAGTAGAGATTCGGGGTATCTGAAAAAACAAAAGCACGCAGCCAACAAATACCCACGCTGCGGCAGCTTCACGATCGAACTGCTCCGATAGCTTGCTGCGAAGTTTATAGAGCAGGTAGCAGACGAAACTCGATAGGACGAACATCCACACTCCAATCTCAATCGAGATCGACTTCGGAACGTCCGACCGTACAAGGCCCTCAAGTTGATTATCCCATTTAACAAGCGGTGCTACCGAATGCTTGAAGAGTTGATCTGTCTGAAATAACGGTGAGAATTGTGCGATCGGCAATGTGAATGCCGCAGCGAGGAGCAAAGCGAATATCGCACCGATTATAGAGGGCCAAATGCTGCGCCAATTTTTGCGATGTGCGAAATAATAGAACGGGACCACGAGGCTCATAATAATGCTCGCTGGCACGTTCGTCAAAATAAGGAGTGCCCAACTCAGACTCGAAAATACAAAGCAGCGGAGATTGGTCGCACGATCTTGCTGAATTCCGCGCAACGAGATATCAATGCTCCAGAAGATTAACGGCACCCAAACGAAAGATAGATGCTGCCCGAGCGACGATGCCATAAAGATCGCATGAAAACCCGGAGATGAAAAGCCAAAAAGCAGACTCGCGGCTAACGCAGCAAGTCTGGATATCTTGTACGATCGTAAATAGAGTAGGCACGTAGCTACAGCGCTGATCGAGATAAGAACCTGCAGAACTTGAAATTGCCGAATCGCGTCGATGTTTGGCACGAGTCCTCGCAACAAGGCTCCGAAGAACGCAAGCAACGGCGGATACAAATAGAACGTACCCGCACCCAGCCCTCCGAATTCATGTGGCAGCCATCTCGGGTACCACACGCCTCCATGCCAGAGTTCGGAGAACTCAGCCAGCCAGTCGAGGTGGACGTTCGCATCGAATCCCCGCACAGGCAACGCAAACGCGAAGACGAAATGTAATGCTGCGGTACAAGCAAGCATTACGAGCAGAAGTTGTTCTGCTCGTGTAGATGCTTGCCACTCTTGCCGAAGCGATTCGGACATTCGGTTGTTGGATGTTGTATCAAAAAGTAAGCGATACGGCGTAAATTCGACAAGATAGACAAAGAAGAGAGCCGAACTGCTCCCGAATCAGCGCCGAGTACTCGATTATTGCACTATCGTGGGCTGAAATGAGCAGCGAGAAAGACGGTTTATTTCTTGGGGAAGTTCAGTATTCAGCTTTTTTGCATGAATTCCTCATTTTTCCGAAACTCTTCAGGACAAGAGGCGGTTATTAGCGCGCTTGCAATATGGGAAAACGGCTTCAAAAGAGCAAAAACTCGTAAAAGCTAATTCTTATAAGTAAGCAGGTTCATTGATGTGATAGCTTCGCCTCTGCAAAAATTCCAGAGCGAGCGTTAGAGAACAAACGACTCCGGTTCAATCCGAAGAACGTGTTCAAATCTTTTTTGACTTCGTGCTTGCACGACAAAAAAGAATCCGAACGCTCCGCATGCGAAGCAGAGTGTACAACAGCATAGGCGTCCAAGTCTTGCTATTGACACTTGGCTTAGTCCGGTAACAGTTTGTGATCATGGGATCACTACCGGGCCATCCACAGCAAACCGAAAAAGTTTTTTTGATCGCATTCTCTATCGACCTTGAAAGAGCGGGCAATGTATGCTCGTCCATTTGACTGTCGATGGAAGCTCTTTTTAGTAGCGCACTCACAATAGAACACGAAAATGGCAAAAGCAAAATTTGATCGTTCAAAGCCACACGTAAACGTTGGTACGATCGGTCACGTTGATCACGGCAAGACGACGCTTACAGCAGCGATAACGATGGCGTTAGCAAAGAAGCGTGGCGGTGGTGAGGTCAAGACTTTCGATCAGATCGATAACGCACCGGAAGAAAAGGCACGTGGTATCACGATCGCCACAGCGCACGTCGAGTACGAGACGGACAAGCGTCACTACGCACACGTCGACTGCCCAGGCCACGCTGACTATGTGAAGAACATGATCACGGGCGCTGCACAGATGGACGGAGCAATCCTCGTCGTAGCAGCTACAGACGGCCCAATGCCGCAGACACGTGAGCACATTCTGCTCGCACGTCAGGTTGGTGTGCCTCGTATCGTGGTATTCATGAACAAGGTTGATGCAGCAGATCCCGAATTGCTTGAGCTCGTTGAGCTTGAGGTTCGTGAGTTGCTTAGCAAGTACGAATTCCCAGGCGACGATATTCCGATCATTCCAGGTTCCGCACTTAATGCACTGAACGCAGGCTCCGATCCAACTGCAACAGCAGATGATCCTCGCCTCGAGTGCATCTACAAGTTGATGGATGCAGTCGATGACTACATTCCAACTCCGATGCGCGAAGTGGACAAGCCATTCCTTATGTCGATCGAAGACGTATTCTCGATCACTGGTCGCGGTACAGTCGGAACAGGTCGTATCGAGCGCGGCAAGGTTCGCATCGGCGAAGAAGTCGAGATCATCGGTCTCGGTCAGCATAAGAAGACCGTTGTTACCGGTATCGAGATGTTCCGTAAAGAACTTGACGAAGGTACCGCAGGTGATAACGTTGGTATCTTAATGCGTGGCGTGGAAAAGAACGATCTCGAGCGCGGACAGGTCGTCGCGAAGCCGGGTTCGATCACACCACACACGAACTTTGAAGCGAAAGTATACGTATTGTCGAAAGACGAGGGTGGCCGTCACACGCCATTCTTCAACGGCTATCGCCCTCAGTTCTACTTCCGTACCACAGACGTAACAGGTGTTGCCTCGTTGCCGGAAGGTGTCGAGATGGTTATGCCTGGCGATAACGTCCAGATGAAGATCGAGCTCATCAGCCCGATCGCTATGGAAGAGGGTCTCCGTTTTGCTATCCGTGAGGGTGGTCGTACGGTAGGTGCCGGCGTCGTCGACAAGATCACGAAGTAATTATAGACATGGCGCGCAGCGAATGATGTTCGTTGCGCGCTTTTGTTTGCTTTGTTTTGATAGTTGCATTGAGCCAAAAGTGCATACCGCACGGCTGGTAATGAAGAGTCCAGGAATAAGAGATGCAGAAGATTCGAATCAAGTTGAAGTCGTACGATCATAATCTGATCGACAAGTCCGCGGAAAAGATCATCCGTACAGTGAAGCCTACGGGCTGCGTTGTTTCGGGACCAATACCGCTTCCGACCAAGAAGTCGACTTTCACGGTGAACCGCTCTCCGCACGTGGACAAAAAGAGTCGTGAGCAATTCGAGATTCGCGCACACAAGCGCTTGATCGATATTCTCAATTCCAACAGCCGCACTGTCGATTCATTGATGAAGCTTGAGCTTCCGGCTGGTGTTGAAGTAGAAATCAAGGTCTGACGAAGACCCCGAAAAAGTTTTGGACTGCGTAAGGTGTTGTTCGCAGTCGCAGTAGATCGGAGGGCGGGTCACCGTTACCTCTAACACGAGTAAAAGAGTGGTACAAGGATCCCTATTGTGATCCTATAAAAAGTGTTGGAACACTTTGAAGAGTTTGCTCTTCTTGTCGTTCCTAAACCTTAGCGAAGATGAGCGCACTATTAGGAAAAAAGATCGGTATGACCGGCGTGTTTGATGAACAGGGACAGTATGTTCCTGTGACAGTCATTCAGCTTGGTCCCTGTTTCGTCACGCAGGTAAAGACCAAAGTCATTGATGGCTATGATGCCATTCAGCTTGGTTTTGAAGAGAAGCCAGCACGCAAAGTGAATAAGCCCGAGACGGGCCACTTCACGAAGGCGACGGTTACGCCTAAGCGTTACGTGAAGGAATTCCGTTCGTTCGATGAAGCATCCGCAAGTACGATGACGCTCGGAAGCGAAGTCAAAGCTACGGATATCTTTCATGAAGGCGACACGGTTCACGTTGTGAGCACATCCAAAGGCCGTGGATTTCAGGGCGTAGTCAAGCGCCATCACTTTGGTGGTATTGGTCAGGCGACACACGGTCAGTCAGATCGTCAACGTCATCCTGGATCAATCGGATCATCGAGTTATCCGTCACGTGTGTTCAAAGGTCAGCGTATGGCCGGGCGTATGGGCGGCGAGCAGATCACAACACGTAATCTGAAAGTGTTGCGCATTTTGCCTGACCAGCATTTGATCCTTGTTAAGGGTTCTATCGCAGGTGCGAAGAATCAACTTGTCGAAGTCGTTAAAGCTTAAGTTTCTTTACCGAAGATCATCAAGCGATCTTCAGCGGATTTATTCGATATGGAATTAGCAGTATATAGTAAGAGCGGAGTCAAGACAGGCAAGATGGTCACGGTAAGTGACGATATCTTCGGCCGCGAACCGCACGAGCATGCGATGTGGCTTTCGATCAAGGCTTATCTTGCAAATCAGCGTCAGGGTACACACTCGACGAAGGGTCGTAGCGAAGTCGCCGGCTCGACGAAGAAGTTGTTCCGTCAGAAGGGCACCGGTCGCGCTCGTCAGGGAGATATCAAATCCGGTTTGCATCCGGGTGGTGGTACGATGCACGGCCCAAAGCCGCATTTGTACACCATGAATCTTCCAAAGCAGGTGAAGCAACTTGCTCGTAAGAGCGCGCTATCTGCGAAGATAAAGGACAATGCGTTCATCGTCATCGAAGATCTGAATCTTTCCGAGGCGCGGACACGCAACGTACAAGATGTATTGAATGCGCTGAAGCTCGATACGAAGCAAGCACTTTTGCTCACGATCGGCGATAACGATAACGTCTATAAGAGCGGTCGTAATATTCCGACACTTACCGTACTTGAGGCCGACAAAGCTTCAATGTACCAGATCTGGAAGAGCCGCGCAGTATTGATTGAGCTTTCCGCTCTGAAGAATCTGGAGCAGACCTTCACGGGTGGTGCAACAGGAGTTGAGGTCGAGCATATCGCGATCTCTGCAGCATAAGTTTAGAATTTCTGATTAGAATTTCTTAGAGGATTGACAGATGGTTAGAGAAGTAGTAAAGCGTCCGATCTTGACAGAAAAAGCGACATTGCTCGCGGAGAAGGGCGTCTATACATTCGAAGTCCTGCACGACGCGAATAAAATTGAGATCGCGCAGTCGGTGCGTAATCGTTTTGGCGTCGAGGTTGCTAAGGTGCAAACATCTTGGTTGCCGGCAAAGCGCAAAAGTCAGCAGACTCGTAAGGGTTTGATGCAGGGTCAGAAGGCCGCGATCAAAAAAGCGACCGTACACCTGAAGAAAGGCTTCACGATCGATCTCTTTGCACCTCTGGACGCGAAGGAATCGGGTTCGCTCTAAGTGAGCATTCGTGATTCGATAGAATTTATAACTATGCTTGATTGAAGCGATAACTCAATCGAAACAGACAACGACCAATGGCAATTAGGCAATTAAAACCGAGAACGGCAGCCACGAGATACTACTCTATCTCGAGCTTTGATGAGATCACCAAAACGACACCGGAAAAGTCGTTGCTGGAGCCGCTTCGTAAATCGGGTGGCCGCGGTAATACCGGCCGTATCACCTCGCGTCATCGCGGCGGTGGTCACAAGCGCATGTATCGTATTATCGATTTCAAGCGTAACAAGATCGGCATTCCAGGCAAAGTCGCAACGATCGAATACGATCCGAATCGTAACGCTCGTATCGCGCTCATCAATTATGCTGATGGTGACAAGCGCTATATTCTCGTACCGGATGGTCTCGAGGTTGGTGCAACGATCACCAGCGGTGCTGATTCCGAAATCTCTGTTGGCAATGCGTTGCCACTGAAGAACATGCCACTTGGTACGTTCGTGCATAATGTTGAGTTGCGTGCAGGTCACGGCGGTCAGATCGCCCGTTCGGCCGGTAACTCGTGCCAGGTACTCGCTAAGGATGGCGACTACTGCACACTGAAATTGCCTTCGGGCGAAATGCGCAAAGTTCGCATCGAGTGTAATGCT
>JBDTCS010000319.1:0-2437 GCA_039923455.1 Kapaibacterium sp. (SeqCode)
AAACCATACGTTCGCGTTTTAGTCGGCTCGCGCGTAGCAAGCGCATTGGCACCCCAGGCAAGCACCAGACCAAGCACATCCGAAAGATTATGTCCTGAATCGGCGATGAGTGACACCGAATGGCTCAGCAATCCATAGAACGCTTCGACGAGGACGATCGCAAGATTGAGAGCGACCGCGATCTTAAATGATGTATTGATTGTATTTGGTATCTGGTGCTCAGAGTGTAACGCTGTATTGTTATGGTCGAGATGTTCGTGAAACATAGGGTAACTCGTTTTTGCGATTCAACAAGCACGCAAGCTGAATGACTTCGTTTCAAGGTAGCCCGAAAAAAGTCAGTATATAAAAATAAAGATAATAAATGATAGCAGTGGCAACAACCGAGATGCCCAATGCCGCTGGGTAAGAAACTGTGCGTAAAAGCCAAGAGAGGATTGGGAAGAACGCAAGCGATGGGATCACCGCCCAAAAAATATTCATCGAGAGCTTTGATACGGGACCATTCTGTTCTTTGTCCAGATATAGCCACGAAAGTGCCAAGATGGACGTCAACGGAAGAGAAGCAAGTATCGCCCCAAAAAAAGTTGAGCGCTTCCCAATCTCGGAAATCGCGACGATTATGATCGCTGTAATCGCCAGCTTGAGAATTAAGCGGAAGTCCAATGTCATACTGGTTTAATGAGAAGAACTGTGCACGGCATCGTCAGCCCGCAATTCATCAGCGGCAATGCTCGCATAAGCCACCCCTGCTCGTGCAATTTCCAGCAAGCCTTGTAACACATGTTTTGCATCCAGCGACGAGGCACTTCGTACATTCTGCGTTAACTCCTCAGCTAGTTCGGCAAACCTGGATCGAGCAAACTCAAGATGCTCAAGTTCAGTCTGCCGGGTTCTTACTGCTGTATGGGACATAAATATTTTACTTAATCTTTGTTCGCAAAAATAACTCCTTAACCACTTTGATCATGTATGGGGTTGACATGGATCAATCGTTGTCTTGCAATTCGTCCTTAAGGCGTGCAGCCTTTAGATAAAATACACCACTTGACACGACTCTTTCGTTCACTGACAAGTCCTGCGACGAGATCAAGGCTTCTAATGCATTTTGATCCGCAACCACAACGCTGATCCTTGAAAACGTGGTATCGGTCAATTGTTTGTAGACGAAATAACTTTCGCCTACTTTCTCCAAGGCCGAAAGCGGGACTACAAAACCTGACTTGCTCGGCCCTGATATTTCGAAAAAGGTTGTACCAAAACTTTCCGGCTTCAGCCGAGACGTTGGGTTTCCAACTTCGAGCCGGACAGTGACCATGTGTGAGACCACGTCGGCTGTTGGCGAAACAAAAACGACCTTGCCACTCTCGGTCGTTCCTTCCGGCGTGGTGAATCGGCCGGATCCTCCTGCATGAAGTAAGCCGGCAACAGTAGTTGGTACCTCAGCATCCACCCATACGACGGACAGATCCAAGACCTCAAAAAGGTCCGTATTCGGTTCAACATACGCTCCCAGACCCAGCAATCGCCGCGAGACGATCCCTGAGATTGGACCGCGGATTGTCAGAGAAATGCCGGAGCCATTTTCCAACTTTGCAGAGTCGATCCCTAAAGCGAGCAGCTTTGAACTGGCAGCATCGCGCCGAGCGATCGCTTGCGAATGTTCTGATTCCGATTCCTCAAAGTCGCGCTTGGTCCCGACATTCTCCTTCGAAAGTTGTGTCTGGCGTTCCAACCTTTTTTCGGTTCGTAACACCTCCGCATGACTGTTGAGGTATTCCGATTTAATCTCACTGAGTTCGAACGATTGCAACTCAGCCATTGGCGATCCGCGCAATACTACGGTACCTTCCTTCACATAGAGCTTCACGACTCTCCCCGTCAGGTTGCTGCCAACGTGAGCAATACCTGACTGGGTTGGAACCACCCTGCCAGGCGCCGCAATTACGTCAGGGAATAGTTGGGAGGCCAACGGTTTCGCCGCTATCCGGGCGAAGCTAATTGCCTCTCGTGAGAGCGTGATTTCCTGCTCCTCAGATTTTTTTTGAATCGGTTCCTCTGTGCTTCTAAGCACACTGTCAGTGGATTCGCCGGAGGGCTTCTCCGACTTCGAACAAGATACAAAAGCTCCAACGCAAAGCACGAGCAATCCAGCACGGCAAAATGATTTTGACATAGACAACATAGAGAATTTGATCACATTACAATCTCCCGATTAAGTAGTTGAGCGAGACGATAGCCTGCTCCTTTTGCAGTCTTGCATGGATACGGTCAGTTTCTGCTTCGACTAAACTCCGTTGCACAGTCAGCAACGCTAGATAATTTGCCTCACCGAGTTGCTTTAACCGCAGTACAATTTGGTACGCTTCCTGTGCCTTCGGAAGAAGTTCTTCTTTTAACTGGCGCTCGGTTACAACAGCGCGATTGTATTGAGCTT
>JBDTCS010000320.1:0-13030 GCA_039923455.1 Kapaibacterium sp. (SeqCode)
ATTTAAAATCGAGAAGGATCTTTGCTTTGCGGATCTGTTGATCGAGTGCGTCTTCGTCTTCGATCACTTCACGCAATCGGCTTTTGCGAACACCGAGCACACTTGTCTCGGCCGACGAGAAGAAGGCGTGCAAGATGAGAAACAGCAGCACAAGAAATATATCGAGTCCTAAGGGTAACATGTTGCTCCGGTGTTGTTTCGAGACTTACATGCTTTCCGGCGCTGAGATGCCGAGAATCTGGCAACCGTTCGCGAGCACGCGTTTGGTAGCCTGTGCAAGTGCAAGCCGAGCCGATTGCAGTGGCTCGGGAGTTCCGACGATCCGACACTCGTGGTAGAACTTATGAAACTGTGCTGCGACTTCACGCAAGTACTCGCAGACATGATGGGGTGCAAAAGATTGCGCAGACAAACGCACAACATCCGGAAACCGCATGAGCGTTTTGATGAGTGCAATTTCTTCAACGTGCTCCAACACGGAAAGCTCGGGGATCTGATCTTCTGATATCACGAGCTCTTGCTGTGCAGCAAAGCGCAAAATGCTTGCGATGCGTGCATGCGCATACTGCACGTAATAGACGGGATTTTTATCGGATTGATCTTTCGCGAGCTCTACATCGAACTCTAAATGCGAACCGACAGCGCGCATGTTAAAGAAAAATTTGCATGCATCGGCGCCGACATCCTCGAGCAACTCGTCGAGCAAATAATTTCCACCGCTCCGCTTGGAGAACTTGATCAGTTCACCACCGGAAATAAAAGAGACCATCTGATGAATCACAACTTTCACCTTCGATGTGTCAAAGCCAAGCGACCGAACTGCGGCGAGTACGTCCGGCACCGTCGCAATATGATCGGCTCCGAAAATATCGACAACGAGATCGTAGCCGCGCGAAAGCTTATCGCGATGATAGCAGATATCCGGTAAGCGATACGTTGGTTCGCCGGTGGACTTGACGATTACGCGATCCTCTTGCTGTCCCATTTCCGAGAGCTTGAGCCAAACCGCACCATCTTTGTCGTAAGCGAGGCCTTTATCTCTGAACTCTGCAATGGTTGATTTGACCGCACCGGAATCGTAGAGTGAATTTTCGTTGAAGAAAATATCGTGCGCGATTCCAAGTTTTGCAAGCGTCTTCTTGATGTTCAGAAAATTTGATTGCTCACCGTAATCCTGAAAGAACTTCTGATCGGCTTCGCGCTTCGAATCACCAAACTCTGCTTTCAAAGCGACCGCAATATCTTTAATCTCTTGGCCTTTGTAGCCATCATCGTCCAACTCGATATTCTCACCAAGCTCTTGCAAATAGCGAACCTGGATAGACTTTGCCAGATTACGCATCTGGTTGCCCGCGTTGTTGAAGTAATATTCCTTCACAACGTTGTACCCGGTCCAATCGAGGAGACTTGTGATCACAGCACCGAGACAAATACCGCGACCGTGACCTGCATGCAAAAGACCCGTTGGATTTGCGCTGACCCATTCGACATTTACCGTTTCACCTTTATGTTCGTAGGTGCGGCCATAGGTTGCCTTCTTTTCGATGATCTCTTTCAAGCCATCGGTGACGTGCGAATTGCTAAAAGCGATATTAATAAAACCCGGCCCGGCTACTTCGACGGAGCGGATCTTTGACTCATCAAATTTGAGCTTCGTGATCAGTTCAAGTGCAAGATCGCGAGGAGCGCGCTTGAGCGGCTTGGAAAGAAGGAGCGCAATGTTCGTCGAGAGATCTCCATGCGTCGTATTCTGGGGAATCTCAAACTTGATCGCAGCAGATGCCGGAAGTGACTCGGCACCAACGCCAAGCGCTCCCAATCCATCCAAGAAAACCTTCTCAAGATATTTCTCCATACTCAATGCGCTCTCGTTCTCCAACAGATTTGTATTGTTTTATTCCGTCACACCATTCATCACAGCACTGCTGCTAATAATGCGAACACGTGCGGTATCGTTTTTTTCTTTTACTACTTTCGGTTTTGCAACGCGCTTAGCAGGTGTCTTCACGGGGATTTCATCTTTGATCTCCTCGGAAGGTGCGTCGGCCCAAAGGCGTTCGAGGTTGTAATACATACGCGCCTCTGCTTGAAAAACGTGTACGACAAAATCGACGAAATCGACGATGATCCATTTCAATCCGTCCCAACCCTCGCTGTGCCAAGGTGCGACTCCGTTATCGTCGCGCATGCGTACGATCACATTCTCGGCAATCGCTTTTACTTGTTTCTCGCTATCACCGGAGGCGATGATAAAATAATCCGTGATGCTCGTGATGCCATGCAGATCCAGAAGATGGACATCGGTTGCTTTTTTCTCGATCGCATATCGTGCAGCAGCGAGTGCGTGTTGCTTCAGCTCAGAAAGAGGAGGCGTGGTCTCTTTCGTCCTCGTCGGGCGAGCGCCTTTTGCCTTTGGTACTTTGATCTTGGGCTCTGAATTCCTCGCGACCGGTTTCACCACCACTTTTTTGGGAGCCACCTTCTTGGCCGCCGGTTTTGATGCCGCCACCTTTTTTACAACAGTCTTCTTAACAACTGCTTTCTTCTCTGCGACCTTCTTCGTACTATCCGTCTTCTTGATTGCCATTAGCGAATTCTCTTCAACATGATTCAAAAAACCTCTTTCACTAAGCGCTTTAATTATCGAGCGCTTAATTCATTGGCTTGAGCGCCAAATAATCTTTGCCGATCACGACTGCTGCATCCAAAAATGCATTCGAGTCTATCTCGCGAACGACCTTAGCACTCTCTATACCAAGCGCATAGGCTACTTTCTGCGCAGAGAGCGTATCGCCGATCTTATCGATCACGAACGAATGCTCTACGTCATTTGCCGAGTAGTTACCCATCTCGACAACATCAAATTTGCGCGCTCGCAAAAAATCTGTAAACTTTCTTGCAACGCTCGATTGTCCCGAGCCATTGAGCACGGTGAGCTGAATGCGCTCACCTTTTTTCACAAGCAAATTCCCCTGTGTACGCTCGCTGGTGACGGGCGGCTTGATCCAAATGCGCGTAACAAATTGCCCGGCGAAGAGCAGAACACCAATCGCGATCACAGCCACGACACACCATGAAGCGATCTGCATGTATCGTGCGAGCTTCCGTTTGCGCTCTCGCTCGGAAGCACCCACAAACTTTTGCCAGAGGTTTTTCTTAGCCAATGTTCAAAAGTGAATGAGGCTCAGAAGCCTGGCGAGCGATGGCTCGATGGCGTGATGCCTTGGCAATAAGCAAGAGCACCGGCCTTACGAACCGGTGCGAGCGATCTGCGGAATGCAAAAAAGTAGAATGCTGCCTGTTCGATAGGGAAGCGTTCGGAAAGTTTGCGGAGCCTTTAGGCCAGGGATCTTTGCTCAAACTTAATTAATGCTTTACCGTAGCGGTTGTCGACTGCCATCCGTTCGGTGTTCCGTTCGTTCCGAGCCCATTCGTCCCGACTCCGTTCATACCAAACATATTCGAGCCTGTGTTGAACGGGCTGTTGTAAAAACCGTAATCAGAATTTGCACCTGGTCCGCCGATGTATTGAATCGTTAGGAACGTCGATTCACCTAAACGCCAATCCATGCGTGCATCCGATAGATAGACTCCGTTAATCTCTTTGGAGAACTGACTGCCGAATGTGTTGAACGGTGAATACACAGCCGAGACGTCGGCAGTAAAGAACATATTGTCGGACGCCTTAAAGCTTATCGCGTTCGTAAATACACCAAGCCCGACGGAATTGCTTCCGGATGTCGAATAACTAAACGTGTAGGATTGGTGCATTGACCATCTCGTCGGATCGAGCAACATACCTAAGAATCCGTTGCCATTCGTCATCGCTTCGATGGTTGGTACGGCTTTATCTTCGGTGCCGTTTTTCAAGCGATCGCGAAATTGTGCTTGAGCAGAAACCGAACAAAACACGGTCAGCACGAGCATGCTAACGGATGCAATTAGAAGAACGGATGCTCTCTTCATGATGATTACCTTTCGATGAGCGATTGCGCTCCCAAACCTGAAAATAATGCGTCTCGTATGTATTAACAAAGATCACTAAGAAAAACGCTCCAAACCTGAAGAAGTTTCAGTTATTAAGCGCCTTTCGAAGGTAAAGACCTTCGAGTTGGATCAGCTGGAGCTTCGTGTTGATACCGGTCACTTCGGCAACATCGGATGTTGTGCTGATCGCAACAGAACTTGGCCCAAAAGCGGCTACGATCTCGAAGAATATATCCGTAAGATAATACTCACCCTGCGCGTTCTCTTTTCGAAGGCCTTTGAGCATAGGAAAGAGTGTTTTTGCATCAAATACGTAGATTCCGGAGTTGATCTCTCTTATCTTGCGTATTTCGGTGCTCGCGTCTTTTTCTTCCACAATTCCGGCGAGCGAAAGTCCATCCGCGCTTCGCACAATTCTTCCGTAGCCAGTCGGCTCTGGCATCACCACCGATAGAACAGTTGCAAGTGCGTTGCTTGCGCGATGTGTCTCGATGAGTTTTCGTGTGGTCTCAAGGCTCAGTAGTGGCACATCACCGGAGAGGACAAGCACATCGCCCGAGAAATTTTTCAGCAACGACTCTGTCTGCATCACGGCGTGACCGGTCCCAAGTTGTTCGGCTTGCACTGCGGTAGCTACTTCCGGAAATTTCTTCGTAAGAAATTCAACGACTTGCTCGCGGCCAAAACCGATAATCACGATCGTCTTTGCGCTGCCAACTTTTTCGGCTAACTCGATCACATAGCTAACGAGTTGCTTGCCTGCAAGTTGATAGAGAACCTTCGGCTTGGTCGGATCTTGCATGCGTTTGCCTTGTCCGGCGGCCATAATGACAGTCGCAAGCGGTCGAGTTGTTTGTTGCAAATCAGTAGTAGAAATAGGGGGTAGGGCGGAAAAAGTCAAGAGTAGGTGTGGTCTCTATGTGAGAGGCCGCACTCAAAACGATGTCAAGCCATGCTGTTAAAAGCCTCGACAGAATGCGAGACGTTCTTAATCTTGTTGTTCTTATCGACTTGCACAACCATTGGTTGAAAGTTTCTAAGCTCTTCGGAATCTTCGTATTGGCCGTAGCTGATTATGATGATCTCATCGCCAACAGCACCTTTGCGTGCAGCCGGGCCGTTCAAACACATCACTCCTGAGCCGGCCGGGCCTTCGATCAGATAGGTCTCGAATCTCTCACCATTATTCACATTCACGATAGCGACCTTCTCGTATTGCACGAGATCGGCAGCCATCATCAGAGACGCATCCACCGTCAGCGAACCCTCGTAATAGAGCTCTGCCTGCGTCACGGTAGCACGGTGGATCTTCGACTTAAATAGAGTGCGTTTCATAGGTTCTTTCTTGGGAGTTCGAGGGAAATAAATTCAGTCCGAATTCACTCTCGCTTTCCCGGCCTTATCACAATGTTATCCAATAGTCTGATCTTGCCAAACCGAGCGGCAATCACGATCGTACACGTTTCCACCGCTTCAAACGAGCCTATTTTGCGAAACGTTTCGGAATCGACAGCTTCGAGATAGTCGAGAACGGCGCTCGGTGCGCAGTGGGTGAGCAACTCCAGTGCTGCGGAACGAGCCACTTCGAGTCCGACTCCGGCCAGCGCTTGCTTTTCCATAAGGAATAGAGCCTTCGACAGCCCAACAGCTTCTTGGCGTTCGGTGCCATTGAGAAACCTATTCCGAGAGCTCAAGGCCAGGCCATCAGCTTCACGAATTGTGGGACCAACCATGATCTCGAGCGGAAAATGTAAGTCGCGGGTCATTCGCTTTACCACAGCAACCTGCTGAGCGTCCTTCTGACCAAAAAAGGCGATCGTCGGACTCACAATATTGAAAAGTGCAGCTACGACGGTTGCGACACCATCAAAGTGATGAGGCCTGATAGCGCCTTCGAATTCCGTCGCGAAATTTGCCATGCTGATCGAAGTCGACGCACCGCTCGGATAAATTTCTTTTGCGTCGGGCATAAAAAGAAAATCAACATTCTCGTCGATCAGCTTTCGCGAGTCCTCATCGAGTGTTCTCGGGTATGCATCATAATCTTCGTTCGGTCCGAACTGCGTTGGATTGACAAAAATGCTTACGACAATGACGTCGCATTTCATACGTGCGAGTCGAATGAGTGACGCGTGCCCTTCATGTAACGCTCCCATCGTTGGCACAAAACCGATCGTCGCTCCCTCTTTTTGGTGAGGTTGCAGTGCAGCGCGCATTTCGTGAATTGTGCGGAGTGTTCTCAAAACGGTGAGCGTGGTTAGGGAAAGAGTATGTGAGCGAAGTTAACGATCAAAGTATCCGTTTGCCCATGCTGCTCGCTATCAGATCAGCACCTACTTCGGCGCTCGAATTGCGAGTGTCGAGAATCGGATTTACCTCGGCGATCTCAAGCGAAGACATGTATCCGGTGTTTGCGATGGCCTCCATAATCAGATGTGCTTCGCGATAGGTAAGGCCACCTGGAACAGGCGTCCCAACGCCACTTGCGACCATCGGATCAACGGAATCGAGATCAAAACTTACGTGCAGGTGATCGACTTTCGCGCGCATACCAGAGAGCACTTTTGCGATGATACGGTGAACTCCTTGCTTGTCAAGATCGGTCATCGTGTACGATTCGATCTTGAGTTTCTTTATCAGTTTGCGTTCACCGTCATCGATCGACCGAAGCCCAATCAGTACAACTTGTTGTGGTTTGAGCTTCACGAAATCGCCGCCAATATGCGTCAGAGCAGGATCGCCCATTCCGAGCGCAACCGCAAGCGGCATACCGTGAATGTTGCCACTCGGCGAGGATTCGGGAGTGTTAATATCCGAGTGCGCATCGATCCAAATCACGCCGAGCCGTTTGTTCGTGCGCTTGCAATGCGCGGCAATGCCAGCGATAGTCCCAATCGCCATCGAATGATCCCCACCGAGTACCAAAGGGAATTCATCCTTGTCAAGCGATTCTTCAACTGCTTTTGCAAGCTTCGTGCACGCTTGGGCAATTTCCGGAAGATATCGCAGCTTTGGATTCGATATCTTCTGCACTTCCGGGCTTCGAATCTCAATATCACCTGCATCGATCACGTTATAACCGAGCGCAGATAATTTCTGACCGACACCGGCGATACGAAGCGCCGATGGCCCCATATCTACGCCCCTTCGACCTGCACCGAGATCCATCGGAAACCCGATAATGCGAACAGTCCAATCGGTTTGCTTAGCAGTTTTGGAGCCGGAAGTGCTCGCGTTCTTTATAGGAACAGACATGCGAAAAAAGTTTGGTGTTGCTTATGCGCGCTCAGCGTAGAGGCTCAGCGTGGACGCTCTGCGTATAGTTGACGTAAGAGAGTCCCGATCGTCTCTTTCAATTGCTTGCGATGGACAATAATATCGACGAAGCCGTGCTCTTGTAAAAATTCGGAGCGTTGAAAGCCTTCGGGCAATTTCTTGCGAATCGTTTGCTCGACCACTCGTGGGCCTGCGAATGCGATGAGTGCTTTCGGTTCAGCAATATTAATATCGCCAAGCATCGCGAAGCTTGCCGTGACTCCTCCAGTTGTAGGATCGGTCAAAACCGAGAGGAAGGGGAGACGTGCGTCGGCAAGTTGCGCTAGCTTTGCGCTTGTCTTAGCCATTTGCATAAGCGATAAGGCCGCCTCTTGCATTCGCGCACCACCGGAACTCGATACCACAATAAGTGGACGACGCTCACGAATTGCAACATCGACCGCTCGTGCAAATTTTTCGCCTACGACTGAACCCATCGATCCACCGATGAATGTGAAATCCATCACACCGATTACAACGCCAATCCCGCTTGAATTACCAAGGGCAACTCGGAATGCTTCATTAAGCGAAGTCTTCTTTCGCGCGTCTATCACTCGGGAAGGGTAGGCCTTCGTATCGACAAAGTGTAGCGGATCAGCCGGGATTAAGTTCGCGGCGATCTCCTGATCATAGGGGCCATCGAAGAGTATCTCAAAATATTCGACGCTGCCGATTCTAAAATGCTTGTTGCATTTTGGACAGGTATACAAATTATCCTCGAGTTGCTTTCGGTAGATCAACTCCTTGCAATCCGAACATTTTGCCCAGACGCCATCGGGCATCGTGTCCGCTTCGCGCTTAGCGGGGGCCTCAATATTTTGCTTTGATCGTGTAAACCAAGCCATGAATTATTAGAAATCGAAAATTTTATTGCTATTAACTTTAGGAAATATACGGAAGTGCTTGGCCTGCTCGATCTGAATCGTACTTCTCGCACTTCGCAACAAACCAGCTTTCCGGACTGGTTCTTAACTTCCAGAACACATCACTTTTCTGAACTATCACTTGAAGTGAGCCGTTGGAAAAGCAGATAAACGATATTTCTTGTTCATTTATCATTTCTCTTATCATTTCTCTTCGAATGAAACGTCTGCTGGTTCCCGTATTGCTCTTTTTGCTCGGTTTTGTGCCACTTGTCGGCTTCGCGCCGGTCGTAGCGTTTGCGCAAGAGCTCGATTGTCAAGTCGAGATCAATCTTTCTGCACTTCCTGAACAGGACAGGGTGCAATGGCAAACCTTCAAAGGCGATGTGCAGAACTATATTAATAGTTATAGCTGGGCAACAAATTTCTCCGGCGATAAAATACGCTGTACCTTTCAATTTAATATTGTTGGTACGAACGGCGCAAATTTCGATGCACAGCTTTTCGTTACGAGTTCCAGACCGCTTTATAAAAGTGATCAGGTGACAACGATGGCGCGATTCTTTGATGACAAGCTCGAATTCCCCTACAGTCGCGGCCAAGTCTTACAGCACGGAAGTGGATTCCGGATGTTCGAATCGGTGATAGATTATTACGTGTACATCGTCCTCGGGCTCGATTATGATTCGTATCAGCGTCAAGGCGGCACGATGTATTTTCAGCAGGCGAATGAGCTTGCGACGATCGCGCTTAGTGCGGGTGCGCGTGGATGGGAAAGAGCGACGTCCTCGACGGGTGCATTCTCACGCGTAGGGTATATCGCAGATGTACTGAATGCGAATGCGAGAGTGGTGCGCGATTTGACGTTCGAGTACACCTATGGAGCGCTCGATCTCGAGACTACGAAGCCCGATCAGGCACGTGCGCAAATCGCCACTGTCATCGACTCGATGGTTACATTGAAGCGGGAATCTTCGACAATCTCCAGAAGCAGTTTTGTTCGGACGTTCTTTGAAGCAAAGTATCCGGAGCTTGCAGAACTGGGTAGAATGTTTCCGGCAAATCTCGAAGCGTATTTTCAAAAGCTTACCTATCTCGATCCTCTCCACGAGAACTACTACGACGGAATCAAGAAGAAACTACAGCAGTAGCAGCCCAAGCGGATGGAAACCAAAAAAGCCCGAAGATGGGCAAAAACGCGTGCCCACTCAACATTTCTTGAAAGTTGGTGTTGCAATTAGTACGCTCAGCTTGTTTTACGCTCGCTCCGGTGGTGACGTGTGAACATGCTTCGGTTCGAGTAACTATTTTTGGAATCTCGCCGTAATTTATGCAAGGTCTGCGCTTACATCTGTCTCTGTTCGCTTTGACAATATCGATGCTCGTCACGACGAGTGCCGATGGACAAGTCACGCGGGTACCGGTGGCAAAACGCAGCACGTCGCAATCACAAGTCGCAGGAGTTGTCAAACGCTCAGCGCAACGAGCGGCAAATGGAAAGGGAAGTATTCGTGGATCGTTCTTCTCGACTGCTATTGCACCGATCTTGAAGCAGAAGACGGTTGTCTCCAGTCGAACTGCTTCGGTTTCGTTTGATATTGATCTTGGTACTCCGTTCGCCACGCGCTCGAAAGCTTTTGTCAGAGGAGCACCTCCTGATTTTGTGTTCTCTGAAATGCATTGGGGAAAGTTGATCGCTGCGGATCTGCCACCTGGAGTAATCTTTGCGCTTGCGGGGAAATCGGGCACAGCCGAAGTTCCGGAGCTTGACATCACGATTGTGATTCCTGAAGTTGCGACGAATTTTCGACCCTTCGTTCAGCAGTCGCAGGATGCAGCACTCGGGCAGTTACGCTTGTTGCCAAGAGCCACTTCGATCAATGACTCGATCAGCGAGCGAATTTACAACACAAGCACCTACGCATCTTCATCTACTGGTGCAAATCCGTCACTGACAGCCACAGCACAATTCCGAACACTCCGAAGCATCACGCTTCGAGTGCCGCTGGTCACTGTCACATCCGATGGGAAGGCGACAGCGCGTCAAAAATTTACAGCCGGAATTTCTTTTGATTTGTCATCGCCAATCACAGCAATTGTGAATGCACGTGACCCATATTTTCGGGATGCATCGCTTCGACTCATCGCAAATCGCGGAGACGTTGATCGATTTGCGACTCCATTTCACACGCAACTTGGAAAAACAAAGAAAGGACTTAGCACTTTCTCACTTGATACAGTCAAGAAGACTTTCGATCGCGCGATTGTTGATTGGATCGATATCAATGCTCCATACGTCAAACTCTTGGTGACACGTACAGGGCTCTACCGAACGACACCGCAGCAGATCAAGAGCGCAACGCAAGATATGGATATCAGCGGATGGCATGCATCGACATTGCGGGTCTTCAACCACGGTAAAGAAATTCCTGTCTGGGTCGATTCGAACGCAGACGGAACGGTGAGTGCTATCGAATTCTATGGAGAGCGACTGCCGGGGTTTACGGGAGAGTATTATAATGTTGCTACCGATACGAATTGTTATTGGATAACGAATTCAACACATAGCTCAAAGCCTGCGCTGCGATACGCGTTGCGATCCCTTCCAACGCAACCGACGACACAAGTTGCTTCTGCCGATATTATGCTACATCACGAGCGTGATCTTTTTATTTATGGAGGTGATGCGACCGGTGATGACACGAAGACGCTCCATCGCACAGCATGGATCGATGGCGAGCGGTTTATTTGGAATCAGATAGGTCCGCCTAACCTGCCCAATTATTTGGATACGTCATCTATTCGTGACACGTTCTACATTGCGCAACTTCCACCTTTAGCAGCAGGGAAGACCGCGACACTCGGATTCTTCTTGCGAGGTATCTCACACGATCCGGCCAACTCAGCAAACCTTCCGATTCATGGCTACAAAATATTTCTGAATCACGCGCTGATTACCTCCGGAAAATTCCACGATTACGATTCAATCTATGCGACCGCGACCGTCCCGCTCTCGCTGGTGAATCAAGGTGCGAATTTTATTGAAGTACAATCTTCCGGTGTAAAAATAAATCCGTCGACGAGCCAGTCTCAATGGACGAGTCGATTTTATTTTGATTTCTATCAAGTAAAACTTGAAGAAGGCTTGGTTGCCAACACAGACACCGCGATCATTGCAGGACAATTTGCCTTCATGCTGTCACCGACGGCACCAACGACTTCACTATCGCTCGCAAACATCGAAGAAGTTCATCTGTACGATCTCACAGCTGGTGTGCGCGTCGGAAGGACAGGTGCTCAATCGGGAAGTTTTACTTACGCAGACTCGACTATTAATTCACCAATTCAGTATGTGGGTGCCGGGCTCTCGACATTTCTTCCACCAGACCGTATCATCAAGTGGAATGTGGCAGGAGCACCGAATTGGTCTATACTCGACACCACACTCGGGGCCGATTACATCGTCCTCACACACCCGCTCTTCCGTTCGACGGCAACGAAGCTACAATTTTTGCGGAGATCTTCAGGAATGAGGACGAAGCTCGTCACGACGGACGAAGTATTCAGCGCGTTTAATTATGGTTCGAACGAGCCGTGGGCGATCCATAATTTTCTGCATTACGCGTATGATTTTTACGCGGGCATTCCGCCGAGCTTCGTTACATTGGTCGGCGACGCAACATGGGATCCGAAAAAGAATTTGAACACCACGCTCGCGGCTCCAGCTGATAGAACTACGCATAGTACATTCGTACCTACGTTCGGAATTCCAGTGAGCGACTACGTCTTCACGACGCTCGAAGGGGAGGGCGTCGATACGCTGACTCCGGAGATGGTTATCGCACGAATCACGGTCGAGACTCCCGATGAAGCCGAAGCATTTTATCGCAAACTGCTGGAATACGAGAACGCCGCACCGGCAGAGTGGAACAAGCGATTCTTGTTTGTGATCGGTGGTAATGGGCCGCTCGATGAGCATTCGCTCTTTATGGATCAAGTGCATGCATATCAAACTTCGATCGAATATGGTGCGATAGCATTTCCACCACTCAACATCGTTTCGAATGTTATTGAGAAAACTGATTTTCAAAATGTTGACGTGACACATGTCGCCGAGATCGAAGAGCAATTCCGCGAAGGAAAGTCGATTGTGTATTTCGCAGGTCATGGTAGTCCTCGCATCACAGATGTGTATTTCGGTGAGCACCCATCAGACTATCGTAACATTGGACTCTATCCTGTGCTGATCACACTATCGTGTCGAACGGGTGCGTTTGCAGAAAATAATCAGGTCGGATTGAACGAAGATTTCTTACGCACCGATCAGGCGGGTGCTGTGATGGCGTTCGGCACAACTGGCTTTGGAGATATCCAGTTTGATTTTGCGATGTCCGCAGAGATTTGGAAAATGCTACGCAGCGACACAGCGGTCACAGACAGCGCAAAGAAGTCGCCGCATTCGATCAATATGCCGACCGTCTTCACGCTTTCGAAAGTGATTACCGCACAGATTAATTATTTTGGCGAGTTTGGAAGCTACAATTCACGCCAGCAATACTCTGTGCTCGGTGACGCTGCAATGGGTTTTGCACTTAAGCCGCAACCGGAACTTGCCGTGAAATCCGATGAGATTCAATTCGTGAACGCTGCCGGAATTCCGAAATCTATTTTTTCGCTAAGCGATTCGAGCTTAGGAGTGATAGCAAAGTTGCATAACTTCGGATACTCGGCATCGCGAAAAGTCCGCGTTCGATTTCGAGATATCGCGCCACATGCTGCAACGCCCTCCGATGTGATTGTCACTCTTGGTGGACTGGATGACACAGCTACCGTGTCAGCAGTTTTCCCACTCGACACGAATTCTG
>JBDTCS010000321.1:0-13125 GCA_039923455.1 Kapaibacterium sp. (SeqCode)
GCGTCACTCTTAATAAAACAAATCCAATAAGTCCCTCTCCCAGCGGGAGAGGGATTTAGGGTGAGGGGATCCCAGTCCAGCAACCTCGCCATCCCTGGCCACCAGATACTGCTTCGTCGATACATCACTGCCAATAAACCAAATCTACCAAGTCCCTCTCCAAGGGGGAGAGGGATTTAGGGTGATGGGAATCCCCCAACGGAACCCTGCGACCCCACCAGTGTTTAGCACGCAACCCCAACTTCGGCCTGGAATCACCGAATGAGGGACAAGTATCGAAACCACCGAATTCATGGGATTTTCAGAAGAGACGGGACATAAGAAGAAGCGAATATCACTTGTCACACTTGGTTGTGAGAAGAATACCGTCGATTCCGAGATCATAATGGGCTCACTAAAGGCGCACGGTGCCGAGCTCGAAAATGACCCCGAGCGGGCTGACGTGATTGTTCTGAACACATGCGGATTCATCGACAACGCGAAGCAAGAGTCGATCAACTCGATTCTGGAAGCGCTGGAGCTTAAGCGTTCGGGTGTTGTGAAGCAGGTGTTCGTAGCGGGTTGTTTATCGGAGCGTTACCGTGCTGAACTCCAGAAGGAGATGCCGGATGTCGATGGATTTTTCGGCACACAAGATTTCGAGAACATTCTAAAAGTTGTCACTCCTCGCACTGCCGAGAATCCCTCCGGCTATGCGGGTAACGGAAATCCAAACGCGACGCAAGCGCTCAGGCTTGAACTGCTCGGTGAGCGTATCCTCTCAACGCCGAAGCATTTTGCGTATGTGAAGATCTCAGAAGGATGCGACAATCCGTGTTCTTTCTGCGCGATACCGATCATGCGAGGCGGACATCGCTCTCGGTCAATCGAAGAGTTGGAATTCGAAGCGATGATGCTTGCCGGACAAGGCGTGAAAGAGATCGTGCTGATCGCACAGGACAGCACCTACTACGGACTCGATATGTACGGAGAGCGATCACTCGCAAAATTGCTGACGCGTTTGGCGAAGGTAAACGGACTCGAGTGGATTCGACTGATGTATGCCTACCCCGCGAAATTTCCGACCGATATTCTGGAAGTGATGGCTGGTGAGGAGAAGATTGCAAAATACCTTGATATTCCTGTCCAGCATGCATCAACGAGTGTCTTACGCTCGATGCGTCGTGGAATTACACGGAACGCCACGGAGGATTTGATCGGACTCATTCGCGAGAAAGTCCCAGGTATAGCACTTCGCACAACGCTCATCACGGGTTACCCAACGGAAGGCGCAGCAGAGTTTCAAGAGTTGGAGGAGTTTGTCGACACGATGCGCTTTGATAGGCTTGGCGTGTTTACCTATAGCCTCGAGGACGGCACGACCGCCGAACCACTCGGCGATACCGTGCCGCAAAAAGAAAAACTTCGCCGTCAGGCTCGACTGATGGAATTGCAACGCGATATTGCCCTTGACAAGAATACGGACAAGATCGGCTCGACGGTCAAAGTACTAATAGAGCGCAGGGAAGAGGGCTCTTACTATGGACGCACCGAGCATGACGCACCGGAAGTCGATAACGAAGTGATCGTCGAGACGGAAGCGCACCTTGCGCTCGGGGAATTCGCACAAGTCAGAATCACAGAGGCGCTCGAATACGATCTTATCGGAGAGATTGCTTAGCGCTGTTTGGTCTCGCTGATATTGCCGCAGAGTTTCCAGCCGTCCGATTCATAGACTACTCGCGCTGTAAATTTCTCGGTTTGCTTTGTGTTGGTGGCTTTGTCTATCGTCTCGAGGTCATAAGTTACGCTCGCCTCGGAGTCGCTGGTCTGTTTTGATTCCAATACCTTTACCTGATAGCTCTTCTGCTTTGCAAACTCCAGCATCGAAGCCCAACCCAATTCCTGTGATTGGAATTTATTAACCATCTTCGCGCAAATGCTCGACTTCACTCCGACCGAATCTTGCCTCGAAAGCGCTTCAAAATAGTGGACCGGCGCAAGCGCAGGATCACCATTTTTACCGCAGCCTAACGCAAAGATCAATAATCCTACGACTACTGGTCTTGTCATCTTGCGAGGCAAAAATTCCTGAGGTCCCGAAAACATTGTAGTTCGAACGGTTTGGCAAATAAGCACTCTAAATATAACCTCTTACTGACCGAGTGGGCCGATATACCTGATTCATAAATCAGGGCTTTGCAGCGTAACTTTTCCTCGTTCAGGTGTCTTAGATATAGATCGCGACCCGCATCCAATTCTAACCCGAAATCAGGCTCGATAAATTGAGAAGGCACATTTGGTTTAGCATCGTCGGCCTGGGGCTCATTTGTTGCCTAAGTCGGCCTACGTGTGCGCAGTGGACGATGGTTCGGGTCGGGCTGCTCGGACCGGTGCATGAGTTCGGCGGCATGACCTTCCGGGAAGGAAAAGTCTGGGCTGGATTGCACAGTCTTTGGCTCTCTGCTGATTCCGGAAGCACCTGGACTAAGAATGGCTTGACGGTCGATCCGGGTGACAGCATTCGCGACATTGACTTCTTCGACGCAAATTCCGGGCTTGTTACAACCGCTAAGGCACTTTACGTAACTTATGACGGTGGAATGAGTTGGAGGAAGAGTCTAAGCGGACAAATGTACGGTGCGCACTTTGTTGGGTCTGCCAATGCAGTAATCTTGAATCAAAATACTCCCACCCGAATTTGGTACTCTGTCGATGGTGCGAGGTCCTTTCGCATCTCGGGGACTGACGCCGACGTGATACCACTCAGTGCCTCAGGCGGAGCTACTGTGTCATACGTTCTTGGCGGTTCGGTCCCTAAAGGTGCGCATCTGTACGCCTCTACTGATGGGGGTGCTACGTGGAAGAAAGGGGTCGCGAGGGTAGATTTTGATTGCTGGTCCATGGTGGTCGATCCGTGTGATGCTCGGAAGGTGTACCTCGTCAATGAAGATGGTTTTCAGAGCCAGGATGGCTATTCGCAGATTTATGTGACGACGGATGCAGGGGATTCGTGGCAAACTTCGGCCAGCTATCAAATCAAATTTTTTTCCGGGTCGGTGGCATTAACACCTGGCGCGATCTATTGCCCCACGATTGCGAATGGCGTTCTCCGAAATAAATTCTCAGCGGGTGGCACGCTCGATCCGAACGGGTGGCGCTCTATTGGTGGACCCGGAAATCCGGTAGACACAAGACTTATCGCTGCGATTAATGACAACATTCTATTGACGTTTGATACACTCGGTAATTTGTGGAGAACGACAAACAGCGGGGGAGACTCTGTGCGTCAGGGGTTGACAGCGATTCAAATAGGAGGCGCTCCAATTCGAATGAAGCCTTTCGGATGCGGCTTGTTCGATACGGTGCTCCGACTTGCTCCTCGAGTCTGCAATCCGGAGCACGTAGTCTTAATCGGTGCCACGATAGCCAGCGCAAAGTACTTCCGTACCATCAATATTGGTACGTTGCCCCGAGCACTGGACATGAGCGATTCGCTCGGCATCGAGTATGCTCCGACAGAGGCTGTTGCCCTGACTCCGACCTACGATACAGCCTATCTAAAGCTTAGTTGGAGTGTGGGCGGAGAGCGATTCGATTCATTAATTCAGGTGATCGGTCAGCGCCCGAATAACGTCGGTGGGGCAGTGACAAATCTTGGCGTGCTCCCGATCAAATCCGGAAAGCAAGTCGTGCTCCCGATCAGTTTGAAATTGCCAAAGAGTCTGACCGATCTGAAATTAAAGCTGAAGGGTGTTCAAGCGCGAATCGGCTTTTCGAGCGGAGTCTTGACAATTGACGCAAGCAAATTGAGTACAGTATTCACTCCATCGGCTTTGCTCAGCGTAGTCAACGAGTTCAGCGATTCCGCTCATTTCGAGTGCAATCTCTCAAGTGCTAGCTTACCACTTTTGACTGATTCACTCTACCTCGGAAGTTTGACGCTCACCGCTCCCTTCACCATGGCCTCTCGGAGTAATGTTCAGGTCATCCGTGCACAGATCGTTACCGATTCGGGCGGGCTTTCTATCTGCTTCGGTGCCGAAGCAGATCGGATCGCGACGGTTTTCGAGGATACGGCCTCCGCGTCAGTCAAAGTAACGAGCGAAGCTGAACCAACTTTTCAGATCTTTCCAAATCCCCTCTTAGAAGGTACGGATCTGCACATGAAATCGTCGGGCACAACTTCCGGTGCCTTATGTCTGAGGGTAATTGACGTGCTTGGCAGAGAGGTTCTCAGGCGAGAGATGCTTCAGAACGGTAGCTCCGATCGATCGTTAAACATCGGTAGGAATGAGTTGGGAGTTGGACTATTCCTTTTTCAAGTATTCAAAACTGCCAACATGCAACCCATTGCAATGCAAAGAGTTGTCGTGTTTAGATAAAGCAAAACACTAACTCAATTGAGGAGCGAAGTGTAGAGCGTTTGGATGTTGTCCAGCGTTTTTTCGAAGGCATGCTCACGGTGAGCCCACTCGGCGGCGGCTTCGCCGTGCTCACTGAGCAGCTTTGGGTTCTCAAGGTACTTTGACACTGCACATCCAATTGCTTTGGCGCTCTTTGGCTCGACCAAAAAGCCGGTCCGACCATCCTGAACTTGTTCAGGTGTCCCTTCTGAATCGGTCCCAATAACGGGCAAGCACATGCACATCGCATCAATCACCGAAAGCGAATACATCTCGGCATAGCTCGCCAGCACGAGAACATCGATCATCGTATAGTAGGGTAGTACATCTTTCTGAAAGTCCAGAAGAATAATTCGGCCCTCATTCTCCTTCTGAGCTGCGAAGGTCTTCAACCAATTAGAGACCTCGAGCGCCTTAGGCTCAAATATCAACTTATCACCTTCGGTTCGGAGGATGGTCGGCTCGCCAATTATGACATACCGAGTGCGGGCTTTCTCAGCGTCGGTCAGAGCGGTGAAGGAGGAGGCAAACTCCCGAATCCCCTTTTGCTCGTCGATTCGGCCGATCATGCCGAAAATGACCTCGTCGTCGCCGATGCAAAGTCGCTGCCGCAACTCCTGTCTGACAGCTGCGTCTCGATAATAGAACGAAATATCGCGACCATACCGAATGAGGTGAATTCGTTCGGGCTTGACGGGGTAGTGTGTTGCGATCTTGAGATTGGTGAGCCGTGACGAGGAGATGATCGCATCGACCCGACTGTAAACCAATCGGTGCAACGGATCCTTCTTCGGCACCACTACCATGTAAACTGAATTGATGTGTCGACGCTTGCGGTCAAACATTAGAGCGAGTGAGCCGAGCCATACATCGACCCGCGTGTGCGAGTGCACGATCTGAAATTTTTCCTTGCGAACGATCCGTCTGATTGCCGCAACGTCCGGCAGACTAAAATGTCCGGCCCCTTTGGTGGTATAGACCGTAACTCCATTTGCCCGCAACGCCTCCTCTGCCTTGGAGCCTTCGCTCACATAAGCAGCGACGTGCTCGCCGGAACGTGCCATCGTCGAAATAAGCGTGGTCACATACAGTTCGAGTCCACCCCAAGAAGTGGAGGTCATGATATGCAGAGAAGCAGGCATAGAGGATCCAAAAATCTAAACCGAGACTGTATCACTTACAAAAGACCTCTTACGTTAGAGCGTAGGTCTTCTTTACTCCAAAAATTGTGAATCAACACACGAGCACAAGCAACATACTTTATTCGAGAGAGAGCGGCCATAATAACTCCGCCCTTCAACTTCATCCAATAAAACTGAGTATTCGAAAGCCAGTAACATCCGAGGGATGAGCCGACTTAACGCCCATTCATTCGAAAGTATTGCTTTTGTTATTTTTCAGCGACGAAAATCGGTGGTGCCTGACCTGAATAAGGGACTTATTTAACTACACGAAACCGTTTTGTTTCGGTGTGAAGGACACATTCCGTAAATGCTAGGGAGTGCTGATCGTCGCACTGTATGTTTCTCAACGATATTCAAGCTTGTTTCGAAAAATAGCCGTTCACTATTTACTCCTCTTCACTGTGGTTCTCACGGGTGCATTCGTACATGCTCAACCACGTTCGATGCCGACGAGGCCAGAGACTCAGCGACCCTTCGAAGTTGACTTACTTAATTTTCAAGCGGAGCCATTTTCCTCAGACAGCCTGCGTGTCGATCTTTACCTTGCCGTGCCCTATCGGTCGCTTTCATTTCTGAATGCCGGAGATAAATACGTTGCCGATTATGGAGTCGTAATCCAAGTAACCGACTATGGTAGCGGTTCGTCAACGGTAGGACGAATGATCCAGGATAAATATCAGACCTTCACAGTATTAGAGCCGGCATCGCTACATACTCGCTATGCGGAGCTATCGCTCGACAAAGCTGATGCTTCGCAGTATTCTTTTGTATTGGCCCAAAATCACAAATACGATATTCGCGTCGCAGTTCGCGATCTTGGCAATCAAAAGGAAAATGATACGACTATCGATCTCACGACGCGCTCGATTCCGAAGTCTGCGCTCGGGATTAGCGACCTGATGATCTATCGCGCAAAACGTGGCGACCGCGTGCAGCCACACATTGGCTCGAACATTGGCTCGCTATCGGAGCAAGAGTTTGGTGTGTTCGCCGAATTTTACAATGCACCTCGAAGCACCGCTTTCGGCGTCCTTGCAAGACTTGTCGCGGCCGAGAGCGATGGCACCGTTCGCGCTGGAGCCATCGAAGCGGGCAGATGGTCTTCTGTTATCGTACCGACCGGCGATCTGCGCACTCCGATCTTTCAACCGATCATCCCCGAAGATCTTTGGATGGGGAAGTACGCGCTCGAACTCTATATATTAAAAGAGACTGCTGACACGGTTCTGAAAGATGGTGACGAACTAAGGAAGCATGCTGTCGCCTATGCAGTGCGGTATGTTGTCGAACCGATTCAACGTGGTGTGCCGATCGATCTAACAAATATTGACGAGGCGATCGATCAAGTTGCCCTCATCGCGACCGATAGGCAGCTCGATTCGCTGAAACTTGCGGATACCCCGAAAGAAAAGCGAGAGGCGCTTCTGGAATTTTGGAGAAAGCGAAATCCTGATCCGAGATCGAGGACGAACCGCCAGATGGAAGTGTTTTACAAACGAGTGCAATACGCCAATGATAATTTCCGAGGCGCACAACACGGTTGGAGGACAGATCGAGGAAGATTGTTTATCGCACTGGGAACGCCATCGTACGTCGATCGACATCCCTACGAAGTAAACCAACGGCCGTATGAGATCTGGCAATACTATGATTTGAACGGGAAATATTATTTTGTCGATCAGTATATGCTTGGTGATTATCAACTCGTCTCCGCTCCGCCGCCTTCGGGTATTTTTATGTGGCAACGAGATGCGATGCAGTAAACAAAAAATTTGATAAGCGAATAATTCTGATAAGAGAATCATGATTGTCGAGAAGCGATATTTTATTGTGACAGAGTCACCCGTGCAAGGATTGAGCGCAATGGAAACAGCCTCCATTGTTGCTCGAGGCGTTCGGACGGTAGAGAAGGAGATCAAAACGGAAAATCTTGTGCAACTTCCGCTGATCGATGGTGGCACAGGAACGCTCGAGCAACTCGTAACACTCACGCTTGGCTCATTCTTGGAAGTAGAGGCGACGAACGCTGAAGGCGAGGATGCGATCATTCCACTCGGCTTTGTTTCCGAGGGTGGAAGAATGGCAGCGATCGAGATGAAGGCTGTTTCGTGTTTGTCCACGCCGAGTGATACAAATTCCGCAGAGTGCACCGGAACGACATACGGCGTGGGAGAACTGATACGCGATGCAGTGGACGAGGGTGCGTTCTCCGTGATTCTCGGATGGGACGAGCCGCTGGCTCGCGATGCAGGTTTGGGAATTGCGGCTGCGATCGGAGTGAAGTTTTATGACGCGAAGGAGGCTGAACTGGATCTTAAAAAAGTGACACCCGATCTGTTGAGTCGAATAACGAGAGTTGATGCCACCGCTCGGCCATTTGAGATGCTGACTGCGAGGCTCTTTGTTGCCAAGGCACGTTCAATATTGGAACTCGAGAAAAATTTTGAACCGAAGCAATCGAGCGCCTTCGTTGAACAGCTTGAGCGCATAGCGGAGATACTCAAGCGGGATTGCGATATCACTATTCCAAATCCGTCCAGTCACGCAATCGGAAGCGGTGTTTCATTCGGGCTCACGGCATTCTTCACATCGGAGTTTCGCAATGGCGGTACCCTATTGCTCGAAGCGGTGAATTTTGCCGAGATGCTTTCGCATCCGAAAGCAGACCATTTGCTCGTCGTAACCTCATCGCTGGAGGAAATCCTGAGCGAACGATCGGAAACATTGCAAGTGGTGCTCAGCTCTACAGAATCTTCAGGTATGCCGGGACAAGTTATCGTTCGCGAAACTCCCGCGGCTGCGACACTCAAAGCGTTCAAGAAAAAGTACGGGCTCATCTCCGATGTGTATGCGTTGAGCGACGCACCACTTTTTGCAGCGCCACTTGCTGCAACTGCGAGCGATACAGACCGGCGTAGGGATGCCCTTCTGCGATTCGAAAAATTGCTTCCGAAGGTTCTTGCAGCTCAGCCGCATGCGGAAGTTCGCCGACCTTCCTAACTATGAAATGCGCGATTGCCTTGTTCGTAGATCTGGTACTCAGTCTGATGCTCGTGCATGTAGCACAGGCGCAACAGTCAGATTCGTCGGAAGCCGACCCAAGCGCACGGCTTCGTGAGGCTCGCGACCGAGTACCGATTCTCTTGCGTCTTTTCTTGCCGGACGGGCTTCGAGAGGGATACATTTTGCGCGAGTATCTCGCGAGTGATGATTTCGTTTCGGATGAGGCAGGCCGCTCCGACACCGAGAAATTCGATGACATCTATGATTGTGCCGTAGAGCTTGCGCACGGAGAGACGACGAAAACGTTTCTTGCAACAGCATTTAGCGTGTTCGAACACAGGTCGATTCCGATTCAAATATTCGGAGGTGTTGTTTCGATCCCTCTAACGACCGAGTCAGCGGAGCATTATCAAAAACGAGTCGATCATCTCCCGATCCATGTGTATGGTGCGGAGAACGATCGGGATAAATCCCAGCATTTTTTTGCGAGCGCGTGGCTCAAGCGTGTCTTTGGCATCAGTTGGTTTGCGAATGTGCTGGGCGAACTCGTCGAGATTGGGGAAGAAAGTTTTGTCCTTGGCGGTTCAAACGATCCGAGGGATAAACATGCCAATCACGATGGCGTTGAGTGTGCAAGCAATTATGACGATTGCGTCTTTCAACTCCCGAGCAATTATTTGACGCCGAATCCTACGCTTCCGGTTAGAACTGAAACTACGAGATAGTTCGCAACTGTTCATTGAGACAGTATTTCGCGAGAAAGATTTGCGCGTCTGTTCAAAGCGCTCACTGAAAAACGCTCCTGTGAATAAAGCTCCTAAGATGTTTGTTATACGGTTTGCCTCACGTAACGCGCAACCGTTGAAGCTCTGCCTGGCCTTCGTCGTGATTGCAATTCTTCCAATCTATGGTTGCAAGGAAGCCGGCTTTCGGAACATGGATGATACGCGTCATCATGCTTCGACACAGATCGCACGAGAAGTGCTCTCGCAAATTCAAGAAGGGCTGAAGCTCTATCACGATGAACATCGTTCCTATCCTACTACGAACGAGACACATCTCTACGATTCGATTCATAATTATCTTAAGGAGCCGATGGATCCGGCGCAGCTGTATCACAACGATGGAGGCACGAAGGGATTTTATATCGCCATCGGCGGCAGAAACAATCGCGTGATCTATCGTTATCCACCAACGGTCGGGCCAACGGATTACACGCTCTATTGGTCGGGTCCGAATGGTGTTGATGAAGAGGGCGAAGGGGATGATCTTCCTTCGTGGGATACATCGCTCGCTGGAAGATTTGAGCGACGGAAGTTGGTCGATCTTCGTGCCGATGGTTCGCCCCCCGTCGAGATGCTGCTGGTCAAAACCGGAAGCGATCTTTTCAAGGATTCCGTGCGATTTACACTGCGTGACAAGGACTCCACACTCTTTCGAGATGTTTGGCCGCTTCGAGATTATTTTAAGCTGCGTCCTGATCTGACCGAACGCGATCGCGCTCGAACTGTCCGCGAGGAATTACAGCGCTTTTTTAATACGAGTGAGTTTGTTCACACCGATTCCCTAATGCAGCAAGATTGGCTGAAGTGGGCTGACCTGAAACCTCAGTCACCGGAGGCACTCGAGATATCACACAAGAATCTTACGATGTTTAATTATTATACCGGTGCGGGAGGTTCACGCGGGATCGTTTGGAGTCCGGTACGCAAGAGGATCATTCGAGTTTGGAAGAGCAACTAAACAAAATGGATACGCAGCGCAGCTCTCTCTTCAAGGTTCGCAGTTTTTGTGCAATCCTCTTTTGTGGTATTGTTTTGCTGTTGAATTTGGAGCCGACAACCTTGCATGCGCAATCTGCAGATAGTACGAGCATCACCGGTTCGATCAAGGAGGCCAAGAGCGATAGCACGCATTTGCTCGAACTTGCTCAACGTATGCTCGCATTGAATGCAAAACAATTGGCGTCGATGCGAGTTCTGGATGTGACAGGTGATACGATTCCGGAGCGGTTGCGTGTGTGGGCGAACATTATCCCACGGGTAGGCAAAATGCGTCTCCATTTTAGCATTACACAAGGTAAGCGAGTGGTGTTTGCGACGGAATGGAGTGCGAGCGAATATTTTGCTCCGGAGGATTCGCTGCCCGACATCATAAAATTAAAGTTGCTTCGAAGGAACGTCACCGTATTTTTTGCGAATGAAAATTTCTCGACCGTTGATTCGGCGGGCATCGCAGAGCTTATCCGTGCGAACGCGATAGCAGAGATTAAGCCGGATTCAAAAGAAGAGGCAGAGCTCGAACGGATTGCTCCGATAACAATGCTAAGTGTCTTTCAAGGTCGTGATCTATTTTACGGATTAGCTTGGCTTCCATCCAAGAAGCGTATGGTCAAAGTATGGCGCAATTAACATTGTTTGTGAGGCTCTCCAAATCATGATCTATCGTAAAGCAGATAGCACGAACTTAGACACCGGCGGCATTCTCGAGGTGATCGAACAACGCATCGCCTCTGGAGATCGCGATAGCTTCCTATTGCTCGTTCCGACGCGCGCAAGGGTGAAGGATATCGAGCAGAAGTTACTTAACGCAAGCCCAAATGGCGCCCTTGTTACCCCGCCGATCTATACCCTTGCCGACCTTGCGTTCGGGCTGCTCCGGCGCGTTCGTCCTGATATCCGTCTAATTACAGATGCAGAGTCCAGCGTGTTCCTTGAACTTGCAATACAGGCGTTGCATAAACAAAATGCGCTTAAATATTTCGAACACCATCCCGGAAATCCGCGCGCACTTCCATTGCCTCGCGGCACGTTCGAAACCGTGTTGAATACGATTCGTGCACTTAAACGCTCCGGTCAAACTCCTGAAACTTTGAAGCATGAACTTGGTCAGGTCGCTAAAGCGCACCCGGCCTCGACCGAGGTGTTGCGTTCGCATGATATCCATCTGATCTTTTCAGCCTATGAGCAGCAACTCGGCGATCTCTTGACCGATACCTATGGTGCGTTTCAACTCCTGCGTCGCAGCTATGCAAACTCAGGTGTGAAGAGCATTGCGGGGCGTACCAATGATAGTAGTCTCGACTCTGTTTTTCGTTCAGCATTTCCGGAAGTGCGGGAAGTATTTGTGGAAGGATTCCTTCGTTTTGAAAATCCCGAATACGATTTATTGCACGAGCTCAGCTTACTCGATGGAATTGATGTATATGTGGAATTGCTCACACAAACAACAAATCACAAATTATTTGGTGCTGTCGAGCGTATCGCTGAGCGATTAGAAGCTCAAGGTTTTGTTCGCAATGATAGTAGGAGTGACGTGCCGCGTGAGGCGAGCCCTTCGGATAGCTTTCGAGTTCGACTGGCCGATTCGCTGTTCACTCGCTCATTCGGTCCAAAGCAGGATCGTCTCGATTGCACTTCGAGCGTGCATGTATGGAAGGGGCGTACGCGAATGGAAGAGGTCGAGAATATTGCACGTGCAATCAAGGTGATTTATGAGCGCGATCCTTTGGTGCGAGCAGATCTTTCGCGTATTTGTATCGCCACGTTTATCGAGTCGGATTATACTCCGCTTTTTCGCGAAGTGTTCGCACGATTTGAGATCCCCGTGAACGTAATGGATCGTTTTAAACTGGACAACGCACAAGTGCTCTCGGGCCTGCTCTTGTTTTTAGAGATGGCGAACCACGGAATTCGCAAGCGCGATCTTGTTCGAACGTTATCGAATCCAAACTTTACGTTTGAAAGTGTAGCTGGGACTAAGATCGATGCCGCAAACATGATGCGGGTTGTCGTCAAGTATCGATTGAGTGGCAATGACTCCGATTGGATCGAAGCCCTGCATGATCGATTCGAGGTGAATGCACATAGCATCCTTACCGGAGAAGGCATCGAGGATGAGCGAGGGCTCCAGGATCTTGAGCGCGAGCAGGTCGAAATAAAAAAAGGACTCGAGGATCTTCAAAGTATGCGTAAGCTACTCGAGCCGTTTAAATATCCGATGTATCCGAGAGAGTTCAAGGAACACCTCCATACGCTGCTGTTGCAAACAAAAATCTTAGAACGTCTACTTGCTTCGAGTGAGGTCACACTCGAAGCCGGATATCTGGAGATCGAGACGCGTGGGTATCGAACATTCGTGAAATTAGTAGAGGATCTCGATTCGCTCTTTCGGTTGATCGGGGCGGAGGAAGAGAAGCTCGGTCTTTCGTTTTACCTCGATCGATTGCGTACGGCCTCACTTCTGAGCCGATTCAATCCGCGTTTTGAGCCCGGGCGTGTGCACGTAACTTCGCTTGAGCAAACGCAAGGCCTCTCGTTCGACTATATGTTCGTCGCAGGGCTTGCCGATAGCAAATTCCCATCCTCCTATGAGCCGCAGATATTTTTGCTTGATGCGCTGCAAAAAGACGGCGAGCAGAAGCAACTCGAAGAAGAACGATTGCTGTTTTTTAGTGCAATAACCAATTGGACCAAGGAATTGTATCTTTCGTATTCCTCTGAAGAAGAACAAAAGCTAAATGCGAGTCCATCTCCTTTCTTGCGTGCGCTGAC
>JBDTCS010000322.1:0-2070 GCA_039923455.1 Kapaibacterium sp. (SeqCode)
GACGCTCAAGAGTGGTAGTAAGGAGACGGCGAGCAATAGACCCAGAGCACGAATTCGTCGTACACCGCTGATTGGATCGCCCAAAGATGCTTGGTTCATGTTGATTAATTGCATCGTGTGAATTAAAACTTACTTGACCTGTGAGATGAGAATCCAGTGATTATCCGTCGCACTGTACATAAGTGTAAAACAGCAGCCGCCGGTAGATACAATATTCGCTCCGGTGCCGGTGTATATCCGATTTCCAGCTGACGAACCCGCGTTGTCGTTCGAGAGCGTCATGTTCTGCGAAGTCCTATTGAACAGAACGAGTATCTTACCATCGACACCGCCAGCAATGCCTCGGATAGCAAACGCTCCACCCGGTCCGCTGATGGGCACGAAAGTATAGGAGTTGATGAGTACAGTGCTAATGTCATCATTGTTGCCGGTCGCAGCTGTAAAGCCGTTTGCTCTCAATGACATATCTCCTTGAAGATCGAGGCTCGTCGCAGGCAGTGTGTCAACGATTCCAACATTCCCACCGAGAACCGTTTGCAACGCGAGCGGTTGCGCAAGCCCTAAACCGTAGGCCTGTACGCTACCATAGGTCGTTACGAATCCGTGAGCACCAATAGCAACTCCGTAACCACTGGTAGCACTTCGAAACGCTGCGGTATGAATATTCGTAGGGGCATCCTGTGACACTTCGAGTGGCCAACTTGGGTTGGTAACCGCGGGACCCATGCCGACATATCCGTTCGTATTCTTCACTGCCATACGGAATAGATTCTTCGTGCGAATACGAAAATCAACTGCGTCCGGCGTTCCGAGAAAGTTTGTGTTCGGGTCGATATTTTGATTACCTAATAGCATCCATGCAAGCGAACCCGATGCGATCGGTTGCCAAACGGTACCGTCATAGTAATAAAAGCCACCGATTGTAAGATCATACACGAGGAGTCCGGTAGCAGGTGTTGCGACGGCCAACTTTTGTATTGTTGTCAATCGTGGAATAAGTAAGCCCGAGGTCGTCGAGGTTAGGTCGAGCAACGCAGAAACAACAGGCGTGACTGTACCAATGCCGACACGGTTTTGAGCGTTCGCAACAGGGGTTAAAAGTGATATGCCCAAAAAGAGCATCACTCCGACGATTGATCTACCGAGAATCGCAAAAGAATGCGTTCCGGTCACGGATTGAGCACGCAACATATTACTGCAAACTCGAAAAAATGGCAAACGATAAACAAAAACGATTAACTGCTACGTCAGAACTCATTCAACTTCAACAGTCGATGGTGATCCGGGCAAGGATCCCATTCTCTCCCATTGAAATCGGTTACACGCTCTCTTGCCAACAAGAAATCATCTCGCGATCACCAGCGGTTTGGCTATTCGCTGTTGATCTGCTGTCATTACGATTGTATAAATACCGGACGCGAACTGCGAGAGATGTTCGAGTACGAGGCTGTGGGACCCCTGCACGAGAACACCTTGATCAATATTCAACACTCTTCTTCCCGCCGGATCGTAAAGTTCGAGACGCACACTCGCGCTTGATGTTGGCATCGCGAGCAATATCTGTGCGCGCTCGACGACCGGATTCGGATAAACTTGGATGGCCATATCGGCAGGGACATTCAAATGCTGATAGATGAGCGTTTGACTTGCGATGTGTGTACGCGTGCCGTTCATATCACGCTGATAGAGATCATACTTCCACTCGCCGTCGAGTGGCGGATCGTCGAGCGTTTGATACTCCGCACCAAACACAGACTTTGCCATCAGCGCTTTGTCGTGTTCCCAGCTTTGAATCACACCATAGGTCTCGGTTGTAGATGACCGCTCGATCTCGTAACCTAAGTTATCGATCTCCGAACGCGTGCGCCACTCAAGCTTGACGTGGCTGCCTTCTTGTCTTGCTGCGAAATGATCGAGCTCAACAGGCAGGCCGTTTTCCGTGCTATCACCGCCGATTGTAAAATGCTCGTTAGGCGCAAGTCCCCAAGTCGTGACAACATTTGACTGAATGTTACCGGAAACAAAATTACCGGTGACATTCGCTTTGCCTTCACCTGTCCAGGCAGCACC
>JBDTCS010000323.1:0-4927 GCA_039923455.1 Kapaibacterium sp. (SeqCode)
ATACTCGATCGAGATAGCCCCTGTTGACGAATGGAGCGGGCTATAGAGTAGTTCGAAAGTAAGACTTCTGAGATATTGGGAAATGGGTGGTTTCGAGTACTATAGACAGGACGAATAGATAGCGTAGCGTAGTAGGAACAATAGAGAAACCGATATTCGACAACAAATACTTGGGTATAAAGACTACAATTAGATACGAAAAAAGACCAGCGAGGGATTTCGGAAAGTTTTCGGAAAGCGTAAAGTTAGCCAATGCGTGAAGTCCTGCCGTATTTTTGTGGAGCAACTAATTCCTATTCGATAATAAATACGAGTATGTCGATCAAATTCGGTACTGATGGCTGGCGTGATGTGATCGCCGAGAACTACACGTTCGAGAATGTTCATTTTGTAGCGCGTGGTGCAGCGCAGTATTTTGCGAAGCATCCGAAAGCGAAGGCGGGAGTTGTGATTGGCTATGATGCGCGATTTCTTAGTCGTGAGTTTGCCGAGCTTACCGCTCGCGTGTTTGCACATGAGGGTATCAAGACGTATATCGCTTCGACGATCGTTGCGACTCCCGCGACGTCGCTTGCGATCGTCAAGAAAAAACTTGCGGGCGGAGTGATGATAACGGCGAGTCATAATCCCGCAAAGTATAATGGCTTCAAGCTCAAGGGTGATTACGGCGGCGCTGCATTGCCGGAGATCATCGCGATTGTGGAGAAGACAACGAACAGTCCGAAAAATCAGAGTGCGGCAAAATCAGATTTTGCTGCGAAAGCGATTCCGAGCTTCGCTGAGCTTGTGAAGAAGAAGCGCATCATCGAGCTCGATGTGAAGTCGATGTATATCGATGAGCTGCGCAAGCTCGTGAATTTGCCACGCATTAAGCGCTCGGGTATTGCGATCGCGTATGATCCGATGTATGGCTCGGGCGTTGGAACAATGGAACATCTCGTTACGAACGCAGGAATACTGCACAACATTTGGAATCCTGGTTTTGGTGGCACACCACCGGAGCCGCTACCGCAGAACATCGAAGACTTTGCGCGATTCGTTGTCGAGGGTGGATTTGATATTGGTCTGGTGACCGATGGTGATGCCGATCGAATTGGGGCTGTTGATGAGCACGGAAATTTTTTCAGCTCGCAGATGATACTTTGTCTTTTGCTGAAGTATCTCGTCGAGGTGCGCAAGAAGACGGGCGAGGTTGTTGTGAGTCAATCGGTCACAAGTATGATCGACAAGATGGCCTCCAAATATGGATTACCGTTGCGTCGTACCCCTGTTGGCTTTAAGTACATTACCGAATATATGTTGCAAGGTAACGTGCTGATCGGCGGTGAGGAATCGGGCGGTATCGGAATTCCGTCGTTGCATATTCCGGAGCGAGATGGTTTGTTCAATGGGCTCTTGCTTTGCGAGATATCCGCGCACTACAAACGCACGCTCGGCGAACTTGTTCGTGATCTGGAGCGCGAGTTTGGTCAGCATAAGTATGAGCGTTTTGATTTTCACACGACGGATGTTCGCAAAGAGAAAGTACTTGCAAAAGCGCAAAAAGGATTTACTTCTATCGCCGGCTTGCGTGTGCTTGATACCATCACGCAAGATGGCTTCAAGTATGAACTCGAAGATGGTGCCTGGCTGATGATCCGAACTTCCGGCACTGAGCCACTATTGCGTTATTATGCCGAAGCGCCGACGATGCAGATCGTTACGCAGTTGCTTGACTTCGCAAAAAAACTGTAAGCGCGTTGGAACATTGAGCGTATTAAACGTTAGAAGATTTATTAATTCGGTTACGACTTTAACTTGCCCCAACATTGTTGTGGGTGGTCTGCTGACCGATATATATTTGTTTTATCGTATCGCGAGCGCTTCTGAATCAGGCAATGATATTTAGGCCGTTGCCGATGATAGAGACACCATCTCTAAACGTGCTGATCGGGTAACGCAGACTGTCGGATGAAGGAATGAATGCACAGTTGCACCCACAGCAGCTTAACTCAAATACACATTTGATTTTCAATAGATTGTTTACACTTCTTTAAAACTTAGCATTATGAAATTTACACTACCGGCATTACCTTACGCATTCGATGCGTTAGAACCGCATATTGACGCGACTACCATGGAAATTCACCATGATAAGCATCACCAAGCTTATGTTAACAACCTAAATCAAGCGCTGGAAGGTACACCTGCGGCTGAGAGCACTATTGAAGATATTATAACTAATATTTCAAAATTCCCTGCTGCTGTGCGCAATAACGGTGGCGGCCACTACAACCACAGTTTTTTCTGGACGATATTATCCGCCAAAGGCGGAGGCGAACCTACAGGAGCGTTAGCCGAGGATATCAAAAAAACTTTCGGTTCATTTGCTGATCTGAAGACTAAAGTATCTGAAGCTGGTGCAAAACGTTTCGGCTCTGGTTGGGCATGGTTAATTATTGCTGACGGGAAATTGGTTGTCACCTCTTCCCCTAATCAGGATAACCCATTGATGGATATCGCTGAAGTGAAAGGCACTCCAATTTTAGGCATCGATGTTTGGGAGCATGCTTACTACCTAAAATATCAAAACCGCCGTCCTGATTATTTATCAGCGATTTGGAATGTGATTGACTGGAACAAAGTTGCTGAGCTTTACTCGGCAGCAAAATAGGCGCCCAACACAGTAGGGGCAATGAGATTTATGGCGGCAGGATTGTTTAATTCTGCCGTTTTTATTTGCAGCCAATTCGGCACCGCTCCTCGGCCAAGCGGTTGCTTTCTTCAATCCACATCGTCGAAAGCTTTTTGAAATCCTGGCCGGGACAGTGATCATTGGGCGAGGAAGCCTTCGGGGGATTTCGGACCAGTTTAATTCGATGAGGTATTAGAGACTCGTTGGCATGATTACCGGCCTACATTATTGCCCTTTTTTTGAGTAATTCGGTGAAACAAAGCCTGTTCGGCGACCGTACCTCGAAAAGAGTTTACACCAAAAGCGCGTAATATTGTTGAATTTGAGCCAATTTTCGTGGTCTGAATGATCGGACCTACTCCAATAACCGTGGTAGAGACCATACCGAAAGGCAAAGTGCCGCAGCGACCGACTCGAAAAAATAATTCGAGAAAGGTAGTGCTCGCGGTTCTTTCTGTTGTGGTTCTGACCGGTAGTGCGGTAGCGGCGATGCGAATTTTGGGCAACGATGTCCGTCGCGTCGGTACCGAACAGCATATCGCGATTAAGCTCTACGCTCCCTTCGGATCGATCTCCGTTATGGCAGGCACGATGGCTGGCATCATCGCTCGATTAGAGATGCAATCCGATGATGCCGGTGACGACGCTCCGATGCATATTCACTATGGGATCTCCAACGATGGTGTAAAAGGCAATCTGCACATTTCCGTCGGCGACGACGAAGGACAACTTCAACGCACGCCACCACTCGCGATGTGGCGAGCTTCGAGTAATTTTTCGCTGATCAACGCAAACGTGATCTCGGGTGACAATGGCTCTTCGCATTCGTATGGGCTGCCGACAGGTTTTGGAGAGGTGCGCATGATCCCGCAACCGCTGCCACATCAACAATCGACAGATTTTCAATCGAGACTTTTTATCACACGCGATCTGCCGGTGTCACTGAATGCACAGCTTGGGTTTGGTCAATCGTTTCTCGATCTGAGCGGACTGATGCTCGAGAAGGCATACGTAGAGACTGGAGCTTCGAAAGTACGCGTCACGCTGCACTCTCTGAATCCGATGCCGATGGAGCTGTATCAGGTCAGCGCCGGAGTTGGGCAGTGCAACGTCGATGGTATCTGCTTCTCGAACGCGGGTAAGTTTGAGTTCAACGGCGGTATCGGCTACTACGATCTTAGTTTTAATGGTAAGCTGCAGCGCAACATGGATGCTTCGATCTCCGTTGGCTTGGGTAAGGTTTCGATCAACATTCCGCCCGAGGCTGGCAGGGTTCAGGTCTTTTATGACGACGGGTTTTTCTCCAGCTTTAACTTTAGCGGGCTTGCTGTTCGCAGAAGCGGCTATGCCAGCTCAGCCGGATTCGATCAATCGACCGCCCCCATACTCACACTTCACCTATCCAGCGGAATGGGTAAGATGAACATCAGTTATCATTGATCTGCGCCACGTTTTAGCTCCTCGTTCGGCTCTAAATTCCACTTCCCCGTTCCTACTGCGTATTATTTGAGTATTACCATTAGTGCACAATTTAGCGAATATTGGTCAATTCAGTCGCCAATGAGGAGAAATTCACAGAAAATTGATCTTAGACCTGTGACAAAATCCATTTTCGCGTGTTATATATACAGTTGGATGGGTCAAACTGCTAATGTCCTGATAGGCAGTCGATATCCGAAGTAATTCCGAAGCGAGGTTCGTGTCTTAAGCAATAGTTGTTACCAACGCAGTTGTGGTGGAAGCAGTTGGAGTTGTTGATAACCAAATTTGAATCAAAAGGCCATTTTGGCCCAATTTTTGGGATAGGAGTTGGTAACTGCTTAGATTTTGGGACAAAGCCCTAAAGTCAGACTCAAAAAAGATTTGTAACAAACGATTAAACCGCGCGTAAGCGGTGATAGCAAAAGATTTAGAGACAACAGGAAATGACAGAGGGTATTAATCGGACAGGTTTTTAAGTAAAGTTTAGTTGGAGATAGGGACAAACTCCAACTTTAGAAGACACAACACAACTCAATCAGCCTCGGGTAACTCTCACCGCCCGAGGTTCTTTTTTGCCCTCAAGCGATTTACGTACAGCTAAAATAGGCAATTATTCTCCCAAAGTCAATAGCTGATTAAGAAAAACTTCAGGTTAGTACAACTTATCTTTAGATTCTGTATATTTGAGCGCAATTGAGGGGGGCGATCCTCGGTTCGGGCCAGCTTTTTTTCAATTCCGTGATCAACGCGGCCGATCTATTAACTGAACTC
>JBDTCS010000324.1:0-6250 GCA_039923455.1 Kapaibacterium sp. (SeqCode)
CTCGGAAAGGAGACGCTATTTATGTATGGAGGTGTTCCTCCATGCACCTGCACCCATCCTTGCTGCCCTTGCGAAGTAGGGGGAATAGAAGTTTTGTCCTGTGTGGATTGTGCTCTCAAGCTCGAAAGCGAGAGCAGAATGGCGAGAAAGGTTAGAAGTGACTTATTCATTTTCTTATCTCCAAATGACCGTCAAACGGAATACTAAGATACAACGAGAAATTAGCATAGTATCCTATAGGATACACGACCCATAGGATACTTCCCTGATTTTTGCAAAGTGAACAGCAGTCAAATACTTGCACGTAATTTAAGAAGTTTGCGTGAAAAACTGCATCTAACGCAGGAAGCTGTCGCCTATAAGGCAAAATTAACTCCAGGTTTTATAGGTCGAATCGAACGCTCTGAACGCACTGTTTCCGTTCAAAACCTTGATAAAATTGCACGCGTTCTGAAAATAGAAACTTATGAGCTTCTTGTGCCTCCCGAATGATTTTTCCAGTGTGCAATTCGTTGTTTGATGAACCTCATCGCATTTGCGTTCTAAGGTTATCTCAAAGTTCCACCGGAAAGACCCTCCAAGTCTCAAACGGTTACGTTCAGGGAAGGGTACTAATTTCTCCCCTAAAACGTCGAAAAGATGGCACAAGGGTTGTTGTGCATCGCAAATCCAACGCAATATAATTCGAACTATCCAAGAGTGTACTTAAACGACTGAAGCCGATCTATCGATGCCCGCTATCAATTGGCACTCCCCTTGTAATGGTAGGAACAGTTGAAGACAATACTAAACAGCTTTTGTTTAGCAGGCTTCACAGCAGACCACATTTGCTGTTATAGAATACGATCATGCAGAGCTTAATGTTTTTCCTCGCAGACGCTACACACTTCGGAGTTGCTCTCCCGAAGGCCCTCAATGCATTTTCTCCCGATTCACAAAACACATTTCGTTGTAACACATCATCACACGTACTTCGCTGGCGTAACCTTTGATAACACGCCTTGCGATAAAGGCTTGAGCGCAGTTACTTAAAAAACGCGCTCCTATTCATTCGAGAACAGCTGAGATAATGTACGCTGCTTCACATCACTGTGAAGCATAAGCACAATAGTGTTCACTCTAAAACTTCAATCGCCATGAAAACACGAAAGGCAATAGCGCTCGCCCCGATACTGATAGGAATTCTTGCAGTGCAATTCGCACCCGCGAAAGCGAACGCGAATCCGAATGAGAAGACCGGCAAGAAACATGCAACAAAATATATTGACTACCTCGCATCGCGCGACAGCGTGATCATGCACGAACTGTTCCCGGACGGCGTACCGACCGACGACGACTGGTTCTGGTATCAAGAGCAACGCTATTTGCTTGTCAAAGACGCGCAGGTACTCGGGTGGTTGAACCCTACGTGCTATGAATGCTCGCTCTGGTATAGGGCCGATGCATGAGTGGGGTTCGGATAACGCTTCGTAATCAAATCAATAGTAACAATCACTAAACACCAACGCCATGAAAACGACAATTGTATTTCTCGTACTATGCGCGAGCACTCTGAGTGCACTAGCACAAGAGCAGCCAAATCCGGCAGCACCAATCGAGATGGTATATCGCGACAGCCTGAAGCGTCTCGATTATTTCGATAGTCTGAATATTTGGGCACATGACCCCGCAGTAAATTCGTTGCTGTTCGGATCCCGCATACGCGCCTACCAATATTCGCGAGGTATTCGACCGGCGCATGATTCCTTACTCGCGTATCAAGCTGAACTCGCACAGATGATTCATGATGGAAGGGATTCCATATACTATTGCGATGATCAGAGCTTTTTTGGAAAAGCCAAATTATTATCCCGAGTGGGCTATCGCGGAATGCTTGTTGATTTACGCGCGCAACTTGCAGATGATATTCGCACTTGGAATGCATTTGTCCGTATGTATCCACCGATCTACGAACACAATGTGACCGCCGCAGAAAAAGCCGAAGGCGAAGAGCTTACAGATGACAACTGAAGCCCCAAGCGAGGCCCTTGGTGATTGAGCAAGGGCCTTCGCTTTTGTCAAAAGCATACTATGTTCTATTGATGCAAATGCTGTATGTGACTATTGAATGGATGCAGTGCGACAAATACTTCGAATGCGATCGGTGGAGTTGTTCCGTAACCTATGTTCGCCGGTACAATACTCAGCGTAGACTGCACGCCAAGATCGAGGTCGGTGTTCATTGTCGTCAGTATCGTGTGTGCGTATCCCAAAGTGATCGCACCAACCGGTGCCCACGCATCCGCTAGATTCCGCACGCCAAGCTCTGAATACAATTTTTGTACATACTCCATGCGAGTATATACGCTATACTCATCACGATTCCATGTTGATTCGAGCAGCAACGATTCGAGCGTACCACTCGCAATTGTATTCTGACCCCAAATGATAGAACTCGCCCACCAACCGAGTTTCTTGTAATCTTTTGTGAGCATGAAAGAGGCTGTCGCACGTGTCATATCTTGTCCATCTCCTTCCGGATTCCGAATTTTACCGATCGATACTTGCGTGGCCGTTTCTTCCGTTGGATTCCACGAGATCCTTCCGCTCACGGAATTGAGTTGGAACCGATCAAAATTGTATCGGTTCTCGTCCGGTTCGCTTCCGTTGAAGAGCGAGGCATCAAGCTTGAAATTTTTGTAGATCATAGCTGCTGTTATCACTCCGAAGGTGATGTGCGTCGCATCCTGCCAATGATGCCCGATCGGTGCGTCCGGCATCATCATCGCGGATGTGCGGTGCATGAATGCAGCAGGGCCAAGTGCAGGCTCACCGGGATAACCGATATAGATTTTCCCAGTTGCAACATCCGAAAACTCATGCACACTCGAAACAGATAGCTCCGAAACAAAATCGTGTGGATGCTGCCTGTCCACAAGCGGAATGCCGTTCCAACTCTCACCCGTTTGCAGCAAGAGCGGGTATCCGGCACCGCCTTCGGTCAGCCGATCGAGGCTTATCATCGCGCGTGCCTCGATGTAATCATGCAGACCCGGTTCCAACTCGTACATTCCCATCAGCCAGTTCGGCCCATCGAATGTAGTTGCGCCGCGTGGACCGGGCTGATGTGTGTAGCGGGCGAGCACGTTGCCATGTACCATCAGATGCGATTTGCCGTTCTGCAAATAATACATGTATAGTGGCGTACTCGCAGGTATCCAACTCGTACCCGAGCCGGCCTGCACCGAGGGATACTCGTCGTCAGCAGCACCGGCATCGTCATCATGCGGCGCATTGGCGAGCGATTGCGCACGCAGCGCAACCGCACCACCAAAATTTAGCGCGAAGATAGCGGCTAAGCACACAATACTATTGCGTATTCTCATAGCGCTCTCCTGTAAAGAATTCCGTTCGGCTTTTTGCCGACAGGAATCGTCTTGATGACTTTGCGCGATGCTACATCGATCACGCTTACCGTATTCGCAAATTGATTTGTCACATACGCCTTCGTGCCTGCTTCATTAAACGTGATCGCATGCGAACCGGCACCGCAAGAAATCTCGGCGATTTGCTCCGTACCGTTTCGGAAGAGATGCACGGAGCCGTTCTTTTCGTCCGTCACCCAAACCGTGTGCGTTTGATCGGAGGCCATTGCTGCCGCCGAGCCTGGCGGAAAGTTAAGCTTTAGAATCGGCGCAGCTTCGTTGGTGCTTTGATCGATAATCGTGAGCGAGGGATTCTCTTCTGTCGTAACATAAACGAATCCATTTGCAGAAACCCACGGAGCAATCGGCGCTTCACCGACAGGAATGCGCTTCACAACTTTTTTCGAATCGACTTCGATCACATCGACTACGTTTCCCGATTGCGATGCAACGTATGCGTATTTCCCCGAAGTTGAGAACTGCACATCCATTGGGCCTTGATCGACTTCGATGGTAGTCTTAAGTTTGCCCGTCTTCGCGTTGTACACGCCAATCTTTTTGTCGGACATGTATCCCGTCCAAACCTCTTCACCATTCGGAGTGATCACCGCATTGTGCACCATCGATGGCGTTGTAATGATGTCGTTGATACGTCCTGTTTTAGAATTCACAAGCACAACCTTCCCCTCCATCGTCATCATTCCACCGTGTCCGTGACCGTGACTAAAATCCATTCCGGGGACACCAATCGCGAGCGTCAATCCGTCCTTAGATTGTGCAATATGATGCGGCCACAACACGCCATCATCATCCATATCAATCGTGGCGACGACACTGTCGCCCTCTGCATCGATGATCGAGATTGAACTTGATTCTCCGTTGACAACATAGATCGCCGCCTGCTTGATCTTCAACTTGGGTTGATGAGCGATTGCATCTTCGATGTGAAGTTGTGGCACAAGATACAATACTCCGAACGCCACGAGTAAAGCTAAGGGTATGAAAATTTTTCGCATAAAACTATCAGCAAATGATTTGTAAACTCCGTGAAAAAACGTAGCATGCTGAGCGATCCGGGATGTTAAACCGGTGCAAGCAGCTGAGCTGAGTTGAGAGTGCGTGCTGAAGTGGATGGACAGCACGGGAGTTTCTAAATGCGAAGTTGGAGATCCCGTACACGCGGCGGACCGGAATCGAAGTAAAGCACCACTGCATGCTGACGAGCAGTTAGCTGCATGAGGTGATCTAAGCCGAGGTGAATCGGAGCGTATGCGATGGGTAAATGGACGAGTGCTTCGTCAACTTGCTCAGCAGATGCAAATCCGTGAGCATTAAATGCACAGTCCGACTTACAATCAGTCGAGCGATCAGAATGCGGTGTACTATGGGAGTGTGCCAAGGGCTGTTCGCAGCAATCATCATCTGGTACGCCGGAGTCTTGGGCCGTCGCAGCGTGCTGAAGACTCTCAGCTCGAGCGCAATCAAGACAGCTCATCGTCATCGGCGCAGCGCTCCAGAGGAGCAGCCAAACCGAGAACATGAGCTTCAAAAAACGCGCACGCTTCTTTCTCGTCTTCAATATATTAATATGCACAGAGTTGTAAGAACCCCAGTATAGAATTCGTTCCGAACTGGTTCTACGTGGCGATCAGCGTGATGTTCCATGATTGTTCACTCCCTTCGAGTGCACATTTGCGGTCCAATTTCTTTGAATTTGCGATAGAAACAAGGGCTCGAACCATTCCGGCTTGAGCCTGTTCCATTCAGGTGTCTTTTTTCACTTTAAGGGAGGTTTTATGAAGCAGTTGTTTCTAATTGTCTCAGTTCTTTTCCTCTTTGCCGGCGCTGCAAAAGCGAGCGATGAGTGTATGCTGATGGGTCAGAAGAACCCGCATGGTATGGCGATGGTGGTATCACAAGTCTCGGTTATGGATTCTGTCAATTTCGTCGTGTCGACCGTGAAGGCAATGCCATTTACGATGGGTAAGACAGATACGGTATGGTTTAGTGTGTGTCCGCTTGTGCACGATGGCAAGATGCATAACACACAGATTAAATACATGACCGACATGGGCCCGATTTCTTATGCAATATCGGTGATGGCTCCGGTCGGAACATGCAAGCGAGTCAGTCAGATGAACCCACATCCGATGGATATGAACATCATGAAGGTCTGGGTTTCCGACTCGATCAATTTTCATGTGACGGCAACGAAAGCTGTTCCGTTCACACTCAAGAACGGCACGATGATCTCGTTCGACCTCTGCCTTACCGCAACCGACGGAATGCCACACACGACAACGATCTCCTTCGCGACGAACATGGGGACATATGCAACAACCCCGCAAACACTCTCCACCGCTGGAGTTTCTGCTCCGCAAGCAAACGCAATTGCAAGTGTTGAAGTATTTCCGAATCCAGCAACCTCGAAACTTACTGCACGTTTACCGGATGGCGAGACGCAGGGTGAACTCGTTCTGTATTCCATTTCAGGCCAGCGCATTCTGAGCACTCCGATATCAGGCGCGAAAGCCATCGAGCTTTCCGTAGGAGCTGTTTCTCCCGGTGCATATTTCCTCAGGCTTGAGTCGAGCAAAGGAATGAGCGCAGGTACCGCAATCACTATCGCACGCTAAGCTCTCGAATTTTCTTACAATGGATTTTATTAAAAGACCAGCATGAAGCGAAGAGATTTCCTGTGCTGGTCTTTTAGCACCATCGCATTCACCGCAGCGACTTCTGTCACGCTTAGCGCGTGCAAGACTCCACCGGAGGCCACCTCCGCGGATGTCAATGCCCCACAAGCGCTCAAGCTCCCGACTATCGTCACGGGTGGTACACTGACC
>JBDTCS010000325.1:0-8949 GCA_039923455.1 Kapaibacterium sp. (SeqCode)
GCACTGACTCGGCGAACAATTGCCTTCGGGACGATGGGTAGCAGTGATGCGACAGCTTGATTGAAAAAATTCATTCGAAAAAGATAATGCTGAAATCAAAAAAAACTTTCTGCCCGTTTAGAATACGCGCTTGAGCGTGGAGCGATCGAGCACGTACACGGTCGGCTTCTCGCGATCGGCGATCAAAAATCTTCCTTGCTCATCCGGCATCGGAATGCCCGCTCCGAATCCGTGCAGCGCACCCGGCATCGCTCGCTCCGAGATCGTTTTACCATCGCCCGCTTGCAAAGTATAGAACAATCCGCGCGAGCCAACTTGCGCTTCTGATTCGAACGACAGTGTGAAGTAAAGATTGCTCTCTCCGACCGCGACGGGTGTTGCGAGTGGCTCTGTGAATCTGCGACTCCAAAGATGCGCGGTATCGCCAAGCGCAAACGCGTCGATGCCGCTCACGACTTCACTTTCGAGCGTTCGAAATCCACTTGCAAAAATAGCACTCGCATTTACGCCCACGCTGCCCGCGATGAATTGCACCGGATGTATCGCGATTGGTTTTGTTTGCGTCATGCTCGGCCATGGATACTCTGCGACGAACGCCGGTCTGCGTTGCTCGGTCGCTTCACCTAAATACCCAAAGCAAATCGTTTGCTTTTTCAAACTCGTGATCGCAAGGTTTGAAGTTACACGCAAGCCGGTCAAAACGGTCACGCCCTTCGTTACGCCATTTGCATCCAGAGCAAGTAGTGTGTCAGCACCGCTTGCTCCATGATGCTCCATCGACACAACGATCTGTTTGAGCGCTGCGCTGTAGGACAACGCGCTTACGGAGCAACCAGATTTTCGCTCCCATTTTTTGGATCCTGTTTTTAGATCGATCGCAATAAGATTCGAATCTGTCGGAAGCAGAAGTTGATCGTTCGCAATCACGGCACTTGTGTTTAGCGTTGCTCCGACTGCCGCGCTCCATCGTGACTTTCCATCAAACGAGTAGGCGTTCACGCTTCCAGATAGTGATACTGTGTAGAGTGTTGACGAATCGCAAAGCAATTGATCGAGTGGTGATTGATCGAGCAATGCGAGTGTGCTCGTCAGCGAATCTCGATCGTTGAAAAATAGCACGTGCCCTCTTCTGGTGCCGATCGCAAAGCCGAGTGGTCGTGGAAGCGGGAGTGGTGGTGTCGAAAATCCGAGTGGAACAGCAAGCGAATCTACAGGTCGGGTTTGAGAGATCAAGTCTGGTGCACCGTCGAGCGCGATGCTTCGCGATCCATCCATTGAGAGGCCTGCACTGGATCGCATTCCAGGCAGATCCTCCGATTTTGCACACGCTCCGAGCAAACCCAAAACGCAAACCGCCAGCACGAAACGCACTGATACGTTGGGGCTGACGCTACGATTACGAAATCCGATCAATGAGTTTTTCTGCAACACTAAACTTTTCTGAATCGCCAAGTGCACCAATGGAACAAGCCTCGCGAAGATCGCTAAGCGTCCCCCCAACATTCCTGGCGCCCATCAGGTGCGAGAAAAGTTGACGGTGCCATCCGAGTTGCGTCAGGAGCGCCACGATGCAAAGCTCGCGAGTGATCATATCAAGCCCCGGGCGGGAAAGCGTCTTGCCGTAGCCATCGACGACAGCCCATGCGGCAAGTTCTGGGCTAAGCCGCAGCATCTCGGTTCGGACAATCTCGGCATTGCGGGAATATATCCTCTCATAGAGAAGTGTACCTCGATCCTGGTATTGCTGAGAAAGCTGAGCCGCGTCTTGGGCGATCTGATTCGGATCGAGATGTGAAACATCGGGCCAGGCGCGAGAAAGCGTTTTCAGTGCCTCCAGCGCAGCTGGGAATCCGGCAAAAAGATATGTTTGAAGGAAGCACTCGTATAGTGCTGTGCGATCAACGATCGAGTTGTGATGCAGTTCGGTCACATGCGCGACAAGCTTCGTATGCAACTCGGGCCTAGCGGCAAGTGCTGAGGCTTTCACCAAAGATTGTGTTTTTTGATCCATCAGATAAATTAATGATGGAGAGTAAATTCCAACTGCGGATTTATGGTGCCAGCGATCCCGAAAATAAAAAGTAGCCCGTGAGCCCTTTCGATAGCTCACGGGCACCGTATGTTGCGATAGGATTGATTAATTCACCTAGTGGAGAAAATTTTTTTGCCTCAACGCATCATCACTTAATACTCCAGGCTCGCTTGCACCGCGAACATCCGCGGTTGTCCGTAGTGAGTGCCGCTGAATGTTGATTCGAATTTGTAGAGATACTTCGTGTCAAAAACATTCGAGACGGTTGCACCGATGGTAAGAGGAAGTCCGAGCTTTGTAAACCGAAAGCCGAGCGATAGATCAAACGTCGCATGCGCTGCCACAGATTTATCCGGCGACCCAGGTAGATCCGAAGCGAGATTCAGCATATCAATAACCTCCGTCGAATAGCCTCTGCGCAGCAACTCCGCACGTGCACCAGCTTCGTCCGGACCTTTGCCAGTGCTGTCAGTCAGATCGAACGGCAAGCCGGAATCAAATCTCCCGCCGAGCACTGCAAAAAATCCGGAGCTGTGCGTGTAACGAAGATTGAAACTCGCAGTGAGGAGCTGATTGTGCTCGGTCTGAAATTGATCTTCTCCAGCGAATGGATGATTATATGCGTCGCCCTCTTCACCGAGAATCAGTCCCGAAGCAAACGGTGAACTTCCATCGGTGGGCTTCACACCTTTTGCCGAGCAAGTGCTGAAGGCGAGATAGCCATCGAAATTATTCCAGTTGCGAAGTCGGACTTGCAACTCACCACCGAATACCATTCCCTGTTTCAAGTTGACCGGAAAAATCACACCCGAATTGCCGAGTTCGACTTTCACGAGATAGTTATCGATGAACTTGCTGTATCCTGCGAGATCCAGCGAGAGATAATCATTCAATTGATATGCACCGCCAAGTTCGATAACGTGTGCACGCTCGGCTTGCAAATGTGTTGGAGTAGTACCTTGATCGGGAGACGTAAGCGCGAATGCCTGACTGGAGCTTGATACAAGAATATTCTCCAAAGGCGCCTGCATCACGATACGGTTATAGGAGACTCGCAGCAAAAGATCTCGCGATGCTGCGAAGGCAATTCCAAGTCGAGGTGAAATACCGGTCTCGTTCTCGAATAAGTCGAACATATCGAAACGCACTCCTGCACTGACTGTCCAGTTCTCGAAATGCATCACATCCTGCACGTATGCATCGAACCGTTTACCCGTCGCGGCAGTATCGACCAAGAATGGATGACCGCCCGGCTTGGTAATATCATACGGCACATAGCGCGGATCGCCGGGAGGAGTGGAGTCCGAGACTGCCGGATTCGTAATAGCAAACGTGAGATACTCTTCGAGTGGATAGCTCTCACCACCGACTCCGATCTTAAAATCATTCGGAATATTCAACCAATCGGATTTGAGCGAATACTCAATCTGGCCACCTGTAGCTCTATCATTGCGTCTTCCACCGATAAAAAATCGCTCATTCTTCAGTGCAAGAATGCTGTCGGCGGGCGAAGCAATACTCGATAAACCCGAACTGGTGATCGCTGCCTTTGATTGCTTGGTGTAACCGAGCACGGAGAGTTGTGATTGATCGGAAAGCTGCATGTTCAATCGCAGGCCGCCCATATAGTCGCGCAACTCCTGATGTTGATCTTGCAAACTCCCGACTTTGCTCGGTGCGTCGTAGTTTGTGTTGTTCACACTGCCGAGTATCACGAGATCCGCTTTATCTCCGAGCAAAAAATTCAATTTGCCGAAAAGATGATTCGCCTCGCCGTGCGTGTGAAACGGATCGAAGCTGCTAACCGGGTCAAGGTATCTGTCGGAGATGCTGTTCGAATACGCAAGGTAGATCGCCGCGACACCATTAATATTTCCGCCAACATCGACTGCACGTTCCTGATTGTTAAAACTCCCAAGCATGTACGATGCACGCGCGAAGATCGGCGCATCGAATCCGGATTTCGTCGTCACCGCGACAATCGCCGAAGTTGCAACGCCATACTCTGCGTTCAGCCCACCACGCATGATGTCCACCGACTCCATGAGCCCTGCGTTGAATAACGGAGCGTACACACGAGTCTGATTTCCGGTTACAGGTATTCCATCGATCACGTATTGCAGCTGCGCATCTTCACCACGCATGTGCATACGACCGTCTTCGTCGGGGACCGTGCCGGGTGTGTTGTAAAGCACAGCCTCCATCCCTTTACCGGCGGCGGTAGTTGGGAGCGCGCGAATTTGCTCGGCACTAAGAAATGTGTGCGGGCTAGTGCGTCCGGATTCGAGTAGCGAAGTTTCGACGGTGACTTCGGAGCCTTGATATACCTTGAAAGATTCAAGCGTCAGAATGACCGGCACGCTTGAGTTGATCGTCGTTCGCGCAGATGCTAACTCGGAATCACCTTTCATTACGCGAACTTCGTATGTCGCAAAAGGCAGATTCCGAAAAATAAAATGTCCGCTTCCATCGATCGTCGATGCTTCGACTATCGATCCCGTCATGATCTCACGAACCTCTACCCGAAGGCGCACGCTGCTCTGCTCCTTTGGCTGGTATACGCCGGAAAGTGTACCAACGGATTGCTGTGCACGCAGCGTCAGCGGAGCAACGAATGCCAATATTAAAGCTGACCATACGAGGCATCGGAGCGCAAAAGCACTTTTAGAATAGGTAGTGGTCAACGATAGGTTGTGATGCATAGAATATTGTTGTGATACTCTCCGTGGTGGAACGCAGCCTTAGTCAGGCAAGCCAAATATAGCAGGCACGAAAATTCTCCGTAGCAGATAAACCGCTTCGTTACTGAGAATCTTCTTATGTGATGTGGAAGTATTGGCGGTCCGTGATCAGCGAACTTAGACGAGAAACTCAACTGTGACTGTCGTGCCGCGACCAAGTTCGGACTCGATACGCAATTGATATCCGGCTTCTTCTGCGATCGACTTCGCAATTGCGAGGCCTAAGCCTGCACCACCACTCTTGCGCGAGCGAGAAGGATCACCGCGATAGAAGCGCTCGAAAACGTGGGGAAGATCATCCGGAGCTATGCCAACGCCGGTATCTCGAATACTCAGCATTGCCCGATTCTGAGCTGTCTCGGCTTTCACCTGCACCGAACCGCCAGCTGGAGTGTATTGAATTGCATTGAGCACAACATTGTAGAGGAGGCGCGCAAACTTCTGAGCGTCTCCACTAGCTTGCAAACTGGAATCAAGATTTGCTTCAAGGCTAATACCTTTTTCCGTGACAAGCCCAGAGAGCCTTGTGATAACGGCACCCGCTATGGAGTCGAGATCGAAAGTTTCGTCGGTAGCTTCGGGGCTTCGCTCGGTCTGGCTGTCAATCGTTGCGAGTAGCAACAGATCTTGCACGATCGCGATCAACCTATCGACTTCTTCGAGATTACTTTCGAGCAGCGCGTTACGCTCGCCGGTTGCAGCACTTATTCGGAGTTCCACTTCGATCTCACCTTTCAGTACCGTGAGTGGTGTTCGAAGTTCGTGCGCGGCATCGGCAGTGAAATTTCGGAGTTGCTCAATGCTGGCATTACGTTCGTCGAGCACTTCGTTAATGGTGCGAGCGAGCAGCGCAACTTCGTGCACACGTGCGGTGATCGGAAGCCGTGCATTCCTATTGGCTCCACGTTCACGAATAGCCTCGGCCCCGCGAATTAGTTCTGTGATCGGCGCGAGCGAGAGATTTGCAACCGTGTACCCAACAAAGAATGACACCAAAACGCCCAGCAATAACATCAGTCCATATTGACGAACCATTGCATCTTGCGCTTCTTCGATTACGATCATGTTCATCGATGCGATGGCAAACATATCCCCGTGTTTCGCGGCGATAGAGCGAAGTCGAGAGTTACCGTCCTGCGACTCCCATTTGATCGGCTGCAATAAATGTGCAAGTGCTGCACGCTGTATACTGTCAGGAGGACGCTCGGTGAGCGAGTCGTCATAGAGCAACGTGAAGCCGCTTGTCTTAGCACGAAGTATCGTCAAGTGTAATCGCGCCTCACCGGTAGCAACGTGCAACGCAGCCACACGAGCAAGCTCTACGAATGAAGTTGCATCGGTCACGCTACGCAATAGCAATCCGAGTTCGGTTCGCACTTCCGCATCACTTCGCGCAAGAAGGGAATTGCGTATGGAGAAAAAGGAGGCCGCAAAGAAGAGTGTGAGAAAAACACAAAACGCGAGCGCAATAATACTTGCAGTTCTAACGCGAATGCTGCGCGGCTTTCCGAACTTTGCCATCACGGCTTTGGGGTGAGGATATCATCACGAAGAATATAGCCGACGCCGCGAATCGTGTGAAAGAGCGGCCGCGAATCTTCGAGATCAATTTTCTTTCGAAGATACATCATGTACACTTCGACGATATTGGAATCCTGATCGATCTCATCATTCCACACTTTTTGCGCGATCACAGGCTTACTCTGTGCTCGTTCCGGATTGCGAAGGAAGAACTCGAGCAGACTAAATTCACGAGGCGAGAGATCAATTTTATTACCGGCACGCAAAACTTCGCGAGTAGTCAGATCAACCTCGAGATCGTGATACGTAAGCTTGTTTGCACGAGCGGCTACTTCCCTTCGTCGCACCAATGCTTTGATCCGTGCGACTAATTCTTCGAATGCGAAAGGCTTTGGCAAATAGTCATCGGCGCCAACTTCAAATCCGAGCAGCTTTTCTTTCAAGCTATCCCGAGCCGATAAGACGAGTATCGAGCTCTCACTCTTTCTTTCCCGTAGCGTTCGGATTAGCGATATGCCGTCCAAGCCGGGCAGTAACAGATCGACGGTGATAACATCAAACTTTGTTTGAAGTGCTTTACGCAAACCTTCATCACCTGTCTCAGCAATCTCGGTCGTGAAGCCTTCGGCAAGCAGTCCGCGCTGCACAAAGCGTGCAACTTTACTCTCATCCTCGATGATCAGAACCGTTGGCATGAACAAATGGGCTGTTAAAAGATTGGGTGCAGCAGACGCTGCTTATCGTGGCACAACGAGTTTGCTGAATTCTTTCGTGCCATCGTGTTCGACACAGATCTGATAAATACCAGGAGCGATGAACTCAGGCAATGCTAATCGTGCTTTCCCCGGAGCTTGATCGAATTCTTCGAACGCACGAACTCGCCCTATCACATCCCATACGCCCACCCGCACGCGACCAAAATGCTTCTGCTTCCAGTAGACACTTGTAACACCTCTCGATGGATTTGGCGATAGTGCAATCGACATCTCTTCCGGAGAGGATGGAAGTACAACCAGTTGCGGTGCTAACACTTTCTGCACGCCACCATTTTCTTTGTATCGGGCCGACCACTCTTCAAAGTATGCATTCGAAATGAGTGGACTCGCGATTATCAGCGTATTCTCGTTGTTCGAATTCTCCGCGCTGTTGGACCAATTGTAGGAACCCGTGATCACTTGCGTTGATGATTTCCCTGCGTCGATGATCGCATATTTATGATGGAACAAGACTGTATCGGATCCGCTATAGCTCAACACATCGATGCCGGCTGCCTGCAACGGCGCCGTTTGCTCGTATTTATCTGTATTGTCGATTATGCCGTGAATGTCCACGCCCGCCTGATGATCTTTTATGAGCGCTTGCGCAAATTCCTGACGGGTAAAACTGAATACCGAAAATAGCACTTGCTCTTCGGCACGTTGAAGGACTGAATTTATAGCAGCAAACGCACCTCCGTTCGGACTGAAATAGAGATGCGCTCGAATGCCCTTGATGTTGAACGAACGTGGAGTGTTATCGGTCTTATGCGTCGAGAATTTTGCATACCGAGTATCCGGAATATCACCGACACTCCCCCACTCTTCATTAAACTCTCGTGTATAGGCACGAGCAAGCGCAAGATCTTGAATGTAGAGAATGTTCTGATAATCAATCGTGGTTTGATTCGCACTCAGATTCCACGAGCCGGTCAGCAACCACGTCGTGCTTCCATCACCGGCTCGACCATCGATTATAATAAACTTGTTGTGATGAATATTTGAAGCTACATCGTGATTGTTGCCGAAGCTATTGATGATTGTCGGTACGCCGCTTGCTTTCAATCTTTTGTAGGCTGCGGAGTTCGCGACCGAGCTGCTATCGGCGATCAATCGAACACTCAGGCCTCTTGCCTGTGCTTGCACCAACCAATATGTGACACTATCGGCGATGAATCCGGAAAAGCTATAGACCGCAACGTCGATGGTGTATTTTGCGTGTGCAATTCTATTTCTGAGCAACCCGAGATAGTCGGAGTTTCCATGCGCGAGTAGGAATGGTGGTGTCCATGTCGAATCGATACTTCGATTAAAATAGACTTGCACCTCTCCGGTCGATCTAAAATCGGAAGCCGTGGAGGTGAAAAATGTGACCGAGTCCGATCTCGTTCTAAGCTTTACATAGTATGTTGTTGCCGGATTCAACTCGGTAAGACTGAATGCATGACTCGTGTCGAGCAACGTCGAAGCGCGGCCGAGCTCATAGGCCGATGTCAACCCCCACAAGATTTCAGATGTGTCGGGTTTATTTGTGCTCCAGTTAATTGCGATCCGATTTGAATCGACCGCACTCTCATAGTAGGGCTCACGCGAGATCACCGTTTGTGCCCGAGGGCTTCCAACGGTTAAGATCACGATCACACAAACAAGTACGCCACGGTTCATGCTACCATTCAATAGCCACCTTGCACGGTCAACTCGCGCTGATATCCAGTGAAATATCGAGCGCTTTGAAGGAATGAGTGAGCGCTCCAACGGAGATAAACTCTACACCGGTCTCGGCGATATCCCGAACAGTGTTCAAGTTAACTCCACCGGATGCTTCTGTTTCAAAAACCTTGCCATTGCGTTCGACTGCGATCCCGAGTGAGCGAAGATCAAAATTATCGAACATCACGCG
>JBDTCS010000326.1:0-10746 GCA_039923455.1 Kapaibacterium sp. (SeqCode)
CGAGCTTCCGCTAACAGCGCTGCATTTTTTTGATGGCGCTACCGGCAAGAGAATTTAGGTGTTCCGTCTTGGGGACGGGGTTTTGATAGTAATAAAATTAGAGAGACGCATCTTCAGTTCTGCATTCCAATTCGTCCGTAGCCTACAGTCTAAATAAGGTTACGTGGCAAGGCTCTACCGGGTTACGGCCAATGCTTCACCGGCAAGAGTATAATGATAAAGAATATCATACATTCTTATTTGTACAATGGAATCACTAAGCAATCCGCTTTTTGCTACCCAGACGGGTAACCGCATTTCTGTTTTTGTAGATGGTGAGAACGCATACTACGCTCAGCGCTCCTTAGGCTGGTTCTTCGATCCAAGGAAGCTCCTCGAATTTTTTACGAATGGCTCGACGATTGGCGATGCATTCTGGTACTCCTCCCAGAAGATGCCCCCGGATCCAAGAGAGCAACGCTTCTATGGTTACTTGAATCATGCGGGCTACACCGTTCGCATGAAAAGCATCAAGTATTTCCGCGACGAAGCTTCCGGCGAATTAACCCGCAAAGCCAATCTCGATCTGGAACTCGCGATCGATCTCTTCACGACTATCGCACAGTACGACACTGCGGTCCTCGTGACGGGTGATGGCGATTTTGAACGAGCGGTGGAATTGCTTCGCAGCTACGGCAAGCGCGTCATCGTTGCTTCGACGCAGGATACAATCGCACGAGAACTTCGCAATGCAGTTGGCAAGCACTTTTTTGATCTGGCAGGTATTCGTCAGCACATCGAGCGCTTCGTTACACCCAACGCAGACGGTGTGCCTCGCGAAGAGGTTGTCTAGCGCTGTTCCAACGATTCCTGTAGTCTGCGTCACTCACGCGCGAACTGTTTCCAGAGTAACGCAATCCGTGCCCACCGCTGAGCGTTGAGAGAATGATCTCGATGCCCTCGAAGTTTCTTAATCCGAATTCTTCCCGCAAAAAAAGCATTTTCACCTATTCAAGCTTATCAATACCGGTCGACAATGGCGAAAAGTGCTGCTTCTGGAGCGAAAAAACTGAGTTCGAAACTGAGTACTCTGACAAATGGGGACGGCGGTGCTGCAACCGCACCTACGCTACCCGTTCCGACCTTGCCGAATGCTACCTTGCCGAATGCTACCTTGCCGATTGCTACTTTGCCTGTTCTGCCACGAGCGCTCGCCTCGACCAAGCGGCCGATAAGCATCAAAGGCGCCCGCGTACATAATCTGAAAAATATCTCGCTCGATCTGGAGCGGAATAAACTCATCGTATTTACCGGCGTCAGCGGTTCTGGAAAAAGCTCGCTTGCTTTTGACACGCTCTATGCCGAAGGTCAAAGGCGTTATGTAGAAAGTTTGTCGGTATATGCTCGGCAATTTCTCGAGCGCATGAATAAGCCTGATGTCGATAGCATCACGGGCATCAGTCCTGCTGTTGCGATCGAACAAAAAACCCTCACTCGAAATCCTCGCTCGACGGTAGGCACCACAACCGAGATCTACGATTATCTTCGATTGCTTTTTGCAAGAGCCGGAAAAACTTTTTGCGTACGGTGTGGTCGTCAAGTTTTGAAGGACACTCCTCGCACGGTGATTGAATCGGTCTCGCGAAATGCCGTCGAGGGCTCGAAATTTTATGTACTCTTTCCGATGCATCGGCACGAAGAGTCGACGCTCATCGAAGAGTGGCGCAATCTTCGTTCGCAAGGATTTTTCCGTATCGTTCTGGCTGGTGAAACACGCGTGCTTGATCTATCGGAAGATGATCCAACGATGATCCGACCGGAGGATGTTCGCGTTCTCGTCGATCGTCTCATCTGGCATGTTGGCGACGATCAACTCGAGAGTCGCGTCGCGGATTCAGTGGAAGCTGCGTTCAAGGAAGGCGGTGGCAAAGCGGTGATCGCAATTATCAAACCGGATGGCACGGTGCATGAAGAGCATTACAGCGAGCACTTTGAGTGTGCCTCCTGCGGTATTGCCTACGAAGAGCCTGAGCCTCGGCTTTTTAGTTTTAACAATCCGTTCGGTGCATGTCCCGAATGCCAAGGGTTTGGTCGGGCGATCGGTATCGATATGGATCTCGTGATACCGGACAAAGGCAAGTCGATCCGTGTGGGTGCGATTGTCTGCTGGACTTCGCAAAAATTTTCGGAGCACTGGCGCTCCTTGATGAAGATTGCGAAGGAAGCGAAGATCAATGTAGACGAGCCGTATGCCTCGCTCTCGGATCGGGAGAAGGCGGTTATTCAAGAAGGTTTTGGCAAAGAATTTATCGGCATCGATAAATTCTTTCGTGAGCTCGAAGAGCAAACGTACAAGCTGCACTATCGTGTGTTGCTTTCGCGATATCGTGGGTACACGGTTTGTCCGCGATGCCATGGCTCCAGGTTGCGTCCGGCTGCGATGAATGTGAAGATCACCGATAAGACGATCCACAATATTGTTCGTATGACGATCGAGCAGGCGCGCGATTTCTTCGGTCAGCTCGAACTATCGGAACATGATCTTAAAATCGCGTCTCGGATTCTCGAAGAGTTGCAAAAACGGTTGCGGTACTTGGATGATGTTGGGCTCGAGTATCTCACGCTTGAACGACTCTCGAATACGCTTTCGGGTGGAGAGTCGCAACGCATCAATCTTGCAACATCGCTGGGTAGTGCACTTGTCGGTGCGCTCTATGTGCTGGATGAGCCGAGTATTGGTTTGCATTCACGCGATACATCTAAGCTGCTTTCGATCCTTCGTCGTGTTCGCGATCTTGGAAATACGGTGATCGTCGTAGAGCATGATGAAGATGTGATCCGATCGGCAGATAGTGTTGTCGATTTCGGTCCATACGCCGGGGAACACGGCGGCAAAGTTATGTTTCAGGGCACACCGGCAGCATTGCAAGCGAGTAAGGATTCGGAGTCGATCACAGGTGCATATCTTCGAGGTGAACTGAGTATCGCTGTTCCAAAGATCCGACGACGCGTGAACTTGAAGAATGGTATCACGGTGTTCGGTGCGAGCGAGAACAATTTGAAATTCGTCGATGTAACGTTTCCGCTCAATTGCTTTACTGTTGTGACGGGTGTTTCCGGATCGGGCAAGTCGACGCTTGTACATTCCGTGCTCTACTCCGGACTGAAGAAATTAAAGGGCGAATCGGTTGGTGCGGTTGGTTCGCATCGTTCGATCGAAGGTGATGAACTTGTGAAGCACATCGAACTGATCGATCAATCGCCGATCGGTCGCACACCGCGTTCAAATCCGGCAACCTATGTAAAAGTATTTGAGCTGATCCGAGATGTATTTGCTCGAACGGTGTATGCAAAGCAACGTGGATGGGCTCCAGGATATTTCTCATTTAATATTCCGGGTGGTCGTTGCGAAGCGTGTCAAGGTGAGGGCTTCGTAAAAGTCGAGATGCAATTCCTTGCAGATATGTATCTCGAATGCGATGTGTGTCATGGCAAGCGGTATAAGCAAGAAGTGCTCGACGCAACCTTGGACGGTAAATCGGTTGTCGATGTGCTCGAAATGACTGTGAGTGAAGCGCACAAATTTTTCATTGAGCATGATCGCATCGCAGCGAAGTTGCAAGTGCTCGATGATGTTGGCCTTGGATATATGCGGCTCGGTCAACCCGCAACGACGCTTTCCGGTGGTGAGGCGCAGCGTATCAAACTCGCGTCGCATCTGGTCGATTCGAGCGAGGAAGCAACGCTTTTTATTTTTGATGAACCGACAACGGGATTGCACTTCGATGATATCGCAAAGCTATTGCGTGCCTTGAACGCACTTGTCGAGCGCGGCCACACCGTCCTTGCGATCGAGCATAATCTGGATGTCGTAAAGACGGCCGATTGGGTAATAGATATTGGACCGGAGGCAGGCGAGAAGGGCGGCAATATTGTTGCAATGGGTACACCGGAGGAAGTCGTGCACGTTGCGGCATCCTACACCGGTAAATATCTTGCGCCGCTCCTCAAGACCAGATTGAAATCTGTTGCATAGCGAGTTGAGTCCGACAACACCCCGAACGAGAAAGATCATGTTGATCGCCGGCGAAGCCTCCGGCGATCGTATTGCGGCACGTGCCATTCGGGCTGCAAAAGTGCTCACGCACGAGCGTGATGAACAACTCCTTTTCTCAGGAATTTGTGGCGATGAGTCCATGCGCGAAGGGATGGAGTGTCTCTATCATGCGCGAGAAATGTCAGTGGTGGGATTTGTCGAGGTCGCGCGTAGATTCCGATTCTTTCGAAATGTGTTGCGCGACATGGAAGCACGATTGAAGGATCCCAAAACGCGGCCTGAGTCGCTTGTGCTCATTGACTATCCCGGCTTTAACATACGGCTCGCAAAGATCGCAAAGCGGCTCGGCATTCGCGTGGTGTACTATGTGAGTCCTCAGGTGTGGGCTTGGCATAAGGAGCGAGTGCATGAGCTCAAAAAAGTTGTCGATGAGATGCTCGTAATTTTTCCGTTCGAGGAGAAGATCTATCATGATGCCGGACTCAAGCAGGCACACTTTATCGGGCATCCACTTGTCGAGATGATTGATGAAGAGAAGCAAAGTTTTCTTTCGCGTAATGCATTTGCAAAGAAGCATGCACTCGATCCGTCGAAGGAGTGGCTGCTAATTTTTTCGGGAAGTCGCAATGAAGAAGTCCGCAGGCATCTCGCGATTCTTTCGGATGCTGCACTTGAATTGAGCAAGACGCACAACTTTCTACCGATCCTTGTCGAGGCCGCGACCATTTCGGAGCAGACCTACGCAGAGTATCTCGGCTCGAGAACGGTCAAGCGGTTTCGCGCACCTGCAACATCGCACGAACTGATGTATCATAGCACGCTTGGGCTCCTCAAGAGCGGCACAACAACACTCGAAGCGGCTCTACTCGGATTGCCTGGGATTATTTGCTACCGGACACATCCGCTTACGTTCGCGATTGGCAAACGCCTGGTCAAGTTAGCATTCATCGGACTTGCGAATATTGTCCTCGGACGAAAACTCTATCCCGAGCTTTTGCAAAATGATTGTACGGTTTCACGAATCGTGACAAGCGCCGAAGAAGTGCTCACAACGAGTGCCGTGTTTCGCGAGGGATTGCTGAATGTTGATCGCACACTTCGTGCAGGTAGTACACCGCCTTCCGTGCTGGCCGCAAAAGCAATATTGCAATTATGATCAAGCACATATTGCCCTTGCTTTCGATCTGGCACGCGAAGTCGCTTCGTGTGAAGTGGAGCGGCGCAACGATTGCACCACGATCGGTGATCGTGTTTTGGCATGACACCATGTTCGCAGGTTGGTGGTCGGTTCGCAAACGCTGTCCGATCGCGATGGTCTCGCAAAGCAAAGATGGCGCAATACTCGCAATGGTTTTAGAAAAGTGGGGATACAAACTCGTCCGTGGATCGAGTTCAACAGGTGGAATGGAAGCGCTTGAGGAAGCGATTGATGCGCTCGAACAATCACGCGCAGACACGCTCGTGATTACGCCGGATGGCCCTCGTGGGCCACGTCACGAATTCAAACGCGGCGCATTCCTCGCGGCAAAACAATTGGACGTGCCACTCTATTTTTTGCGCATAAAATGCAAGCCCGCAATTATACTTAAAAAAAGCTGGGATAAGTTTGCAGTGCCGATGCCGTTTTCCAGCGTCATGATCGAAGTCTGTCCGATCGACATGCGAACCTGGCCGGAAGAGAAAGCGGAGCAGTTCGCGTGGATTCAAAATGCGAGCAAGCGCTTTCAAGATTAACATAGCGAATGACATTTAACTTTCTCAATCCGTATGCGTATATCCTCCGAATTCGTAGGTGGATGTATCGCAATGGAAAGCTGAAAAGTTTTGGAGTTGGAATTCCGGTCATCTCAGTCGGTAATCTAACCGTTGGCGGGTCCGGGAAAACGCCACTCGTGATCAGAATCGCCGAGCGCATTCAACAGGAGCAGAACCTGAAAGTTGGAATAGTACTTCGAGGGTATAAACGCGAATCGAAAGGGTGCGTTGTTGTTTCGGATGGCGAGTCAGTGCTTGTATCGATCGAACAATCGGGCGATGAAGCGATGCTCTTTGCGAGTTCGTTGCCGAATGCGATTGTGGTTGTGGATGAAGATAGAGTGCGGGGTGCAGAGAGGGCGATGTCGCTTGGCGCGCAGGTTATATTGCTCGATGACGGCTATCAGCACATTCGCTTGCGTCGCGATCTAAATATTTTGCTCGTCGATGCCGAACGTGGAGTCGGATCTGTGTTGCCGTTCGGACGTGCACGTGAAGATGTTTCCGCCGCACGCGATGCGAACTTCCTGATTATCACCAACGCAGAGGACGAAGCGCGAATGGAAAAAATCCAACGCCGAATGCTCGCGCACTCCAAGACAATTTTGGCAACTGCCGCGACCATCACGCTCCCAGTCGCGTTAGAATCGTTGACAAACTCTGCGGCAGGTATCGAGGGGGTGGAATACTTGGAAGGAAAGCAAGTGCTCGCGATCAGCTCGATAGCAAGTCCACAACGGTTTCACAATTCGATCGCAGCGTGCGGCGTAATCGTGCTACCGCACGTCTTGCCCGATCACGCAGCATATTCGGCGTTAACGGTCGAGCGTGCCTTCGAACAAGCCGAACGAACCGGCTGCGAAGCGATCGTGACGACAACAAAAGATGCCGTGAAGGCGTACACCTTCTATCGTGAAAGGAAAGGTGCGATTCCTGTGTTCGTGCTACACACCGAACTCCAGTTCATCGCCGGCGAGCAAGAACTGTGGGAGGCAATCCAAAATGTTCTTAAACAAGATTCATGAAACTGACGATAGGACTGACATACGCACCGCCGAGTGATACGAGATATGGCAACTACGCCATCGCGGTAGGCAAAGCAGCGAAGGTGTTGGAATATGATGTCGAGGTGATCGATCTCGCAAGTCTGCCGATGCGTATCACCGATTGCGATGGGATAATCTTCACCGGTGGTGCCGACGTTTCGCCGGAGCGTTACGGAAAGGGATCGGAAAGTTACCTCTGCGCGGATGATGTCGATGATGCACGCGATACGCTCGAGTTTGCGTTTGCGCGTGAGGCAGAAGCAAAGCGATTGCCGACGCTTGGAATATGCCGAGGTGCGCAGCTTCTGAATATACATCATGGGGGAACATTGTTAACCGATATTCAGCACTTTGGGGGTGCAGCGCATACACGTCCGCAACCAGGCGTAGACCGAAGACACGGTGTGACGATCCAACCCGGTTCGCTCGTCGCAAGACTCTCGGGTGAGACGGAAGGCGAGATCAACAGCGCACATCATCAAGCAATTGAGCGTGTGGGTGATGGACTCACTCCGATCGCGTGGGCCGAAGATGGGACGATCGAAGCTGTTGAGTGGCAAGATCCGAAGAACAAGCCCTTCTTTCTCGCCGTACAGTGGCATCCTGAGCGCATGAATTTCGATGAGCCTTTTTCCGGCAAACTCTTCGAAAGTTTTTTATTCGAATGCGCGACTAATAGCGTGTTACGCGATAGACTCGCCTCACCCGCTAAGAAAAATGGCTGAGCCCCTCGATTTTAAAGCTGCGATGCTCGAACGCACGTTGTTGGTGGATCGCATCTTGTTGCTCGATGGAGCGATGGGTACGGAACTGGAGCGATTTGGAATCGACACGCGAGGCCGCGCTTGGACTTCCCGTGCGAATCTGACAGATCCCGACATGGTTACGACTGTGCACACAGCGTATATCGACGCCGGTGCCGACATCATCACTGCAAATACCTTTCGAACAAATCGTCGCTCACACGAGGGGACGACGCACGATCCGAAATATCTCACTGAACGCGCACTCAAACTTGCTCGCGTAGCACGTGAGCAATCTCCCGATCACACAGTCTGGATCGCTGGCTCGATTGCTCCGGTGGAAGATTGTTTTAAGCCCGAGGCAGTCCCCGCCTCCGACGACGAGCTGCGGACTGAGCATTCGGAAATGGTGCGTTGGTTGGTTGATGGCGGAGCCGACATTATTCTCATCGAGACGATGTCCACTCTGCGCGAAGCGAAGATTGCACTTGAAGCTGCGCGTGCCGTTAGCACCCTCCCAACGATCATCTCGCTTGTGCCGAAGGACGGCGAAACGTTGCTTGATGGAACATCGATTGATGCAGCATTTCAAGAGCTTTCACAACTTGCACCCGATGTGATCGCTTTGAACTGTGCGCCGCTTAGCATAATGAAGCTTGCCGCGAAGACTGCATCTGAGGCTTCGAAAAAATATGGAGTTCCATTCGGACTCTACGCGAATGCAAGCGAGAAGAAAAAAGGGGAGTGGGTCTTGATCGCGACCGAAGATTTTGAATTCGCTTCTGCTGCGGAGGAATGGATTGCGCTTGGTGCCAAACTCATCGGCAGTTGTTGCGGTTCGACACCGAACACAACGAGGGCGTTGCGCACTGCGATAACGCAGTTAGCGTAATCCCGTTAGTGTGATCGGATAAGCCGCTTGCGAGTCGGATCGGTGCGCAGCAGCCTGATCTCGAAGAGTGAGATCATCGCAATAACAAAAAAGAGAACATACGCGATTGCACAAGCATAACCCATTGCATCTGCGCGCTCGAACGCATTTTCGTATACGGTATATACGAGTGTTTGCGTTCGGTTCAGTGGCCCGCCACGTGTCATCACATAGATCTCGGCGAAGATCTGAAAACTTTTGATCGTATTGAGCACGACCGCGAATAGCAACGTCGGTTTGATGATCGGAAGTGTGATACGATAGAATTGTTGGAGCTTCGTCGTGCCTTCGAGATCCGCAACCTCGTAAAAATCTGTCGGCACATTCTGCATCGCCGCGAGAAAAAGCACCGCATAGTATCCGATCGAAATCCAAATATCCATCACCATCACAGCCGGCAACGCGTACGAAGGTTCGAGCAGCCAACCTCTCGCTGGTGGTGTTAGTCCGATCATACGAAGCAGCGTATTGATATAGCCACCGCTCGCATATAGATTCGTGAAGATGAGCGCGATAACGATGATGCTCGTCACGCTTGGCAAAAAAAGCGCGGAGCGATAAAAACCTTCGAGCCGCTTCACACGAGTGAGCAATGCTGCAAAGAGTAATGCAAAGCCCATCGTGAAGGGAATTGTCCCGATTACAAAGTAGCCTGTGTTGAGCAGTGCTTGCCAAAAAACAGGATCGTGTGTAAGCTTAACGTAATTCGATGCGCCAATCCAAACCGTCTCGTTGGTGAGTGTTTTGTATTTGGTGAAGGAGAGATAGAGTGCATAGAGGAGTGGATAAGCCCAAAAGAGTGCGAGCGAAAGTATCCACGGCGAAAGCAGTGCGAGAGTGGATCGGTTGCGCGAACGATTATTTGGTTTGTTACTCACACGTGATGTTCGTTACGCTTCTCTATTCTGTTCAATCAGCCGAGCTTTTGATGCGAAGAGTTCGGGTGCGAACGCACGAAGCCTCACATAGAGCGACGAGATCGGTAATCCGACGACGTTATAATAATCTCCCTCAATATGGCTAACGAAGACCGCTCCAAAATCTTCCTGAATACCGTAAGCACCGGCCTTATCAAGTGGTGAGCCGGAAGCTACGTAGCTATTTATTTCATCATCGGCCAATTCACGAAACGTCACAGAGGTCGTCACGACCCAAGATTCTTCAGTGCCGGAATTAAGATCGATCAGCGCAACGCCGGTAAAAACTTGATGCGTGTTTGTGCTTAGCTCACGAAGCATTCGCTTTGCATCCGCCTCGTCGGTAGGTTTGTTAAGAACTCGGTTGTTCAAATAGACGAGCGTATCGGCACCGAGCACAACACCGACTCTCTCCTGAGCAGTGAGTTGCTTTGCGATCAAGCGGGATTTTCGGAGTGCGAGTTCAAGCACGATCTCGTCCGGGCTTAAGGCTGCGTCGGTTGATTCATCAACATTACTCGAATAGATCTCTACGTTAGAAATTCCGAGTAGACGTACGAGCATCGCTCTCCGAGGAGATTGCGAAGCCAAAAATAAAGTTGGAATTTGAGAAGTCGAAGGAGAGCGGTTGGCGGACAAAGCGCAAGAACCTCAGAAAAACTTAATGAAACATCTCCTTGATCATTCCCCATGTGCGGCGCACACCGGAAGAAGGCCGACTCACTGTGATAGACTGCGAATAACTGATTGAGTTATCGTAGACAATCTTCAGGCGATATTTATAAAGATCAGAAAGTGGGCGGATGTTTCCGGATTGTCCGATCGCTTGTGCGCTCGTTACATGCACATCCTTGTAGTGATACATCGAGTAACTTCCCGTTGCGACCACTGTCGACATTTGATCGAAGGAGGAAGTGTTGAGTTCGCTGCGCTCGACAGCGTACGTCCGAACTCCAGTCTCGACTCCCGAATGCCAATCGAGAGAAATCGAATCGCCATCAGTACGGGCAGTGAGAGAATCGATCACACCAGTATACTCGGCAAGCGCAACGCCCGCGATAAGAGTACAAAATAGTATGACGAAGAAATATTTTTTCATTCGATTCGAATTCTTGCTCGTGTTAGGATTCACGAATATAACACATTCTCGGGGTTTTTGTCCCCACAATATCAAGAACGCGGAAATATGCGAAAGTTACAGATATTCCCGGAAAAGGGTCAGATAAGTCACATGGGTCACTTCAGCCCGATACCCCATCCCCGTTAGTCTCGTTCGAAAATTGCTGAAATTCCTTGGCCTACGCCGATACACATCGTT
>JBDTCS010000327.1:0-13053 GCA_039923455.1 Kapaibacterium sp. (SeqCode)
AGTTTGAGCCTTGGAGAGGGTTATTTGTTTTTGCGCGCGGGACAAATAAGATGGTGCACTATCTATTGGATAATCCAAATCCACGCGAACACCCAGAGACACAATTCGCCATCGGTGCACGTGCGCTGTTTTAATCGTTGGTGGCAAGCAAGACATTAGAATCAATTGTAGACGTTGAATTATTATAGATCATGAAGGAATCAGAAATAGCCCCTGGAGAGCGAACGGGAAGTGAAACGATCTCGCCGGCGAGGCAAGCTTGGGTCGAGAATATCGCACTGTTGCTACGACACAAAAAGCTTATTCTCTCAGTAACGGTTGTCGTTGTTGCACTCACGGCAGTCTACGCATTCGTGTTCATGCCCAATTGGTACCGTGCTTCAGCGGCTGCGCTCCCGGCTAGAAAATCGGGCGGCCTACTGGATAATATTAGTGGTGGCATCTCCTCGACGATCAAGGATCTTGGAATCACAAAATTGGGAGGAGGCTCGGGTGAGGGATCGTATAGCCCATTGGCACTTTTGAATTCGCGTGAACTCAGAGTAAAGTTGGTGAAGCAATTCGACATGATGAAAGTCTACGAATCCAAGACGATGTCGGACGCAGTAGACGAGTTTTCGGATCACGTGAGTGGAGAGATATCCGAAGAAGGAGATTTTTCAATATCCTTCGAGGATACCGATCCAAAACGCGCAGCCGCGATTGCCAATGCCCTCGTTGCGGGAATGAACGAGATCAACACTCGGATGGCTGTCGAAGAAGCAAAACTCAATTTCGTATTCGTCGAGCAACGCTTTAAAAAGAATACATCGGATTTGGATTCGGCGGAAAGAGAGCTCGGAAGGTTTCAGCAAAAATATGGCGTGTATGTGCTTCCCGAACAAGCGAAAGCTGAACTTGTTGCAGTGGCAGCAGCGGAGGCAGAAAAAAATTCTACGGAACTACGCTTACATGCCATCGAGCAGACCTACGGTACGCAGACTCCGGAAGCTCAGATACTCCGAAATGCACTCGGGGAATTAACGGCGAAGTTGGAACAAATGAAATCCGGACAAGACGCCAAAGCTTCTTCCTATTTTGTACCGATGAAGGTGCTTCCGGAAGTCGCGCTTCTATACCTTCGCTTGATGCGTGAGGTGGAAATCCAATCGAAGCTCAAGGCCTTCATTCTTCCAACCTATGAACAAGCCAAACTTGATCAAACCAAAGTTACGCTCGCCTTCGTCACGCTCGATCACGCGGTTGCACCGCAGAAGAAAGCGAGGCCACACCGTTCGATCGTCTTAGCGATTAGTGCGATAGCCAGTTTTATTCTCACATCCATTTTTATTATGCTCTACGCGAACTGGATAGAAGTTCGCAAACGATTTGCTGAGGATCGAAAGCGTCTCGCAATACCAAGCTAAGTATCTGATTCGATAGCCCTAACATTTCACATCCAGAATTAGGCTAAAAGCCGAATGTTCGAAAGTACGCGGATTGGACATGAACCATCCCTGAGCACCGGCTCCGGGAGTATTCCCGTACGCAAAACTCTTCCCGAACCCAAAGCGCTTCACCGACTTCGTGTGGAGCTTCCTCTACTGGGGCAGGTAGGCGTCGGGCTGCTGGTCATAGTGCTCTTGCTGTTCTCACTTCGTGAGGATATATCACCGCTCATCGTTGTGGCCGGAATAGTTGGTATCGCCCTAGGCTTCAAGGCAATGACAGATGGGTATCTCGCACTCATGCTCTATATTGTCTCAACGGTCGCATTGTTTTTTCGCCCAAAGGATCTTCATACGAAGCCGCATGCGGGCATCCTGGAGGTTGTTGTTGGGCTCGCAATGACTTGCATTGCGGCGGTATGGTTTGTGCGGGTGAAGATGCTTGAACGGAACAGCCAGTTGCCTGAAGTCCCACAAATATTATTTAATGCCTACTTCGGTTGGAGCATTGTCTTAGGTGCGTTGGGAATTGCCCTCTTCAATAATACCGTAAATGATTGGTATCGCGAGATCCTGATCCAACTCCCGCTTTTCATCGTACCGCTGCTCTATGCCGCTGCTGTCAAACCCAGGAGTCAGCAGGAGCGGATTCTCTTTGCTATTGTCGTGCTATCTTGGAGTGCGGTGTTGATCCAGAGTCTCATTCGTTTTCGCGAAGGGATTATCCGCGCCGTCTACATGTATCAGACCGGCCGAACTGGTGTGGATCCCACTTTTGCGCTTTTTCTTTTCTTCATCACAATTTCTCTGGTGCTGATCGAGAAAAAGAAATCTCGGCAAAAGTATTACTTGTTACCGGCAGGATTGGCTTTTATTAATATTGGGCTCGGCTTATATCGGACTGTGTGGGTGATCGCGATCTTGATGATCCCGATTTTATTCTTGTTGGCGAAGCGAGAAGAACGCAAGCGTGGCTATCGCTTTCTTGGAATGCTCGGCATTGCCGCGGTGATAGGAGTCATCGTTGCAATGAGAACCTCGCACGTGGCGAATCTCTATCTAACAAGCATGTTCGTCCGTTTGACAACCACCACAAAAGTCACGACCGATATTTCGCTGAAGAATCGGTACATCGAGTGGTCGAGGATCTTGATCTATATAAGGGCTTCGCCTCTGGTTGGTTACGGCTATGGTGCACACTTTTTGAATTTTGATTGGCTTCGTGGCTTTTATAGCATGGAAGGGTACACCCATAATGGTTACCTTATGATCTTTTTCAAGTCGGGTTTGATCGGATTCATAGCGTTTTTTGCCGCATACTTTGGGTTTTTGATGAAGGCATTTAGAATTGTGCGCTCGCGATTTCTCACAGAGATGGAACGCGGAATAGCTCGCGCTGCTATTGCTTTTATGTTTAGCATCCTCATCCTCAGTACGACACTTAATTCGTTTGCGGAGCGCATATCGATGGTGTGGCTTGCATTGGCTTGGTCGTTCGTGACGGTCTATGATCGAGTGCATAAAAAAGGAGTGCCCGTTTCGGAGGGATCGTCCGTCGGTGCGTCGTCCGACGGTGCGTCGTCTGACCTTGCAGCGAGTGCCAATTTCGAGGGAGTATCTCACTCGTGAGTTCAACTCCAGCGGTAGTACAACGCTCCCAAGACGAGACCCCATATCTCGATCATGGCCGGACTGCGGCTGTGCACAAGCGTGTAACCAGAAGTATTCTCTCCAGCCTGCTTCTGAATATTTTTGCCAACGGATTTCTTTATGCGGGGCAATTGATCATCGCGCGGTCGCTCACACGAAACGAGTATGCGGATTATGTTGTCGCGATCAACTTTGTCACACTGTTCGCTCTCTTCGCAGATCTTGGCCTGACACCCATGCTTACACGAATGTTCTCCGAAGCCGAAGAGCGCAGAGCACAAGGTGGAGAGGATCGCCGTGGAGTGCTACTCGGAAGTGCGTTATTGCTGCGAACAGGTCTGGCCGCGATAGTCTCCGGCGTGATATTGCTTGCGTCGCGGTGGATGGGCTATTCGACCGACGCGATCTTTTTAATCAACATCACAATCGTAACACTCTTCATCTCATCGCGTGTTACAATCGTACGCTCCGTTGGTGAATCGCTGGTTCGCAGCCAAGGAAAATATCAGCTTGCGGTTTTCTTTGCAGCGATCGATGCGCTCGTTTTTGCCGGAACGCTCTACTACAGTTATCTGCATAGGCTGGATGTGACGAGGACAGGCATCATCTATGCATTCTGTCATCTTCCCGGATTTATCTTGCTGACTATTACGGTGATCCGTTGGGCCCGGCGAGAGCATGTAAAAATTCGTGTCGATCCGAAATTACTGCGGATGCTTTTGTCTGTTGGTGTCCCGCTTATGTTTGGAACTGCCTTCTATACGATTCACACCACAGCCGATCCACTCTTGCTCAAAAAACTGAGCACTCCGCTGGAGGTCTCCGCGTTCGGTGCCAGCGTACGCTTTTATGCGGCAGTAATTTTTGTGCCGATGGTGCTTTCCGGAATTCTTGCACCGGAGGTCACGAGGCTTCTTGCTCGTGGCGATGGCTTGCAGATCAGGCGACTTGTCGATCTGGCGATACGTGGCTTGCTCGTGTTCGCGGCGACGACGGCGCTTTTCATCACATGTCTTTCTGCTCCGGTCGTAACGCTAATACTGGGTGGTAAGTACGCGGATGCTGCACCGCTCGTGATGGTTATTGCCTGGACCTTCATTCCCGTTTGCTTCGCCACGCTGTTAGTCGAAGTGGCCGTTGCTTCGGGGAAGCTTTGGAGCTCCGCGCTGTATATGGGTGTTGTTATGATCGTGACGTTGACAGGCGACCTTCTTTTTGTCGGACCATTCGGAGCGCTCGGTGCAACCCTTACGAAAACTGCTGCAGTACTATTAGCATCTTTGGTGCTTGTTAGAAAGCTTGGAAGTTTTGATGCGTTCGATCTTCGATGGTTCGCACGATTTCTTTGGAGATTCTTGCTCGCCATTCTGTTAGCGATCGGAAGCTATTTCGCGCTTCGCGAGATCCGAGCGTCAGACATCTCGACTACGATCGCAACACTATTCGTATTCTTGCTCGCGATCGCATTACTTCGGGCAATTCGTGTGGATGAGATTCGGAAAGTCATCACGCGAGGATTGGTTGGAGTCGAAGAAGGATCGTAAAAAACTGTGAACGCAATATTGTGAAAGTATTACAGCTATCTGCCAGGCTCCCATATCCACTCACCGATGGCGGTGCGATGGGGATCTATCATTTAGCGAGATCCGTCGCATTCGAAGGTCATGATGTCACCTTTCTTTCTTTCCCGTCGCCCGACCCAAAGGAGACTAAAGAAGCGATCGCAGCAATGTCGCAATTTTGCAGAGTACAGTTGGTGAGCAAGGCGTTGCCGGGAAGAGTGCCAACGCTCATTCGAACAACATTCCGTGGTGCATACCCTATCGAGCGACGGATGATGCCGGAGATGTACCGAGCGATCGAAGAGCTTTTGACGAAAGAGAAATTTGATGTTGTCCATCTCGATCACTCGCATGTCGGAAAGTACGGACTGTGGATTAAGCAGAAATTTGGTATTCCTGTAGTCTTGCGACAACATAATTTCGAAACGCTTCTCTACGACCGATTTGCGGAACAGGCGCCGAATGTACTTACTCGCACTGTTGCGCGCGTCCATGCAAAGCGGCTACGGATAGAAGAGACAACAATTTTGCGCGGTGTCGATGCTGTTGCAGCGATCACGGAGGAAGATGTTGTTCTGATGCGTCAGGTCGCACCGAATGCAAAATATTCCGTTGTTCCGGCAGGCGTGGACACTGATTTTTTTCAGCCGACATCACAAGATCAGGAGGTAGAGAACAAAATTTTATGGGTTGGGGGGCTCGACTGGGAGCCGAACCTCGATGGCGTCACTTGGTTTTTGAAGGAGATCTTTCCTCGTATTCACAGGTCGATTCCCGAGGTTAGAATGGATATCGTCGGCTCGGGGGGAGATCGGGTTGAGCAAGTCGTCACGCAATATCAGGGACGAATCCGAATTTTGGGAAGAGTCCCGGATATTCGGGAGCATCTTGCCGTTGCATCCGTTATGGTGGTGCCGCTACGCATCGGTGGGGGAATGCGGTTGAAGCTACTCGACTTTTTCGCGAGTGGTAAAGCGGTCGTGTCAACCAGAATTGGTGCTGAGGGCAATGCGGCAACTGACAGCGCTGAAGTACTTTTGCGTGACGAGCCGGAAGCGTTCGCGCGGGCTGTTGTGGACTTATTGCGGAATCGAGAGCAGCGAGCAGCACTCGGCAAGCTTGCACGAAGATTGGTCGAAGCGCGATATTCTTGGAATCGAGTGGGAGAGATGCTCGTAGCGGTTTATCAGAAGGCAATCGAAGAACATCACAAGAATTGAGAAATATAGTTTAGCGTGATCGGGATAATCTTGGTGTGGCTAGCGCTTATTGTGCTCACATATTGCTATGTGATCTATCCGCTCGTCATGACATTTCGTGCCAGAGGCCGTGTCGAAAAGCTTGATTCAGAATTCCGTCCCTCGATCTCGATAATACTTGCGGTATATAATGAAGAACTGGTGCTTCGCGCCTGTCTCGATTCTTTACTCGGGCTGGACTACCATGAACAGTTGACGGAGATCATCGTCGGTTCCGATGGTTCGAGTGATGCGACGAATTCTATTCTATTGGAGTACGAAGCTCGCTGTCCTCGTCTGAAAGCTTTCTGCTTCTTGTCGCGTCGAGGAAAGATACCGGTCATGAATGAGCTCGTTCCGAAAGCCAAAGGTGAAATTCTACTCTTCACCGACGCCGACGTTACCTTCGCTCCCGAGCTTGCGAAAATGCACGTTCGCCATTATGCGAATCAAAATGTTGGTGGGGTTGCCGGCTCGCTTGCGCTGGCCGGAAAGACAGATCAAGGTCCGCTTGGTTCGGAACAAGATTATATGTCCCTCGAAGTTCGCTTGCGCAAGCACGAGAGTGAAGTGCATTCCACCGTTGGTATTTTCGGTGGCAATTATAGTCTGAGACGATCAATGTGGTCACCGTTGCCGAATGGTCCGATCTGTGATGAGCTTTATTCCGCGCTGCGTATAATTCGGGTTAACGAACGGATGGTCTTCGAGGGCAACGCGATCGCGACGGAGTTATTCGGTAGGTCGATGAAGGATGAATATCTACGCAAGCGCAGATTTGCTTCGAGGGGATTTCATACGCTCTTCGCTTTTCCCGATCTGCTCTTTAATGGTCTGCCGGCCGTGATGCTCTGGTCGCATAAAATTCTCCGTTGGCTCACACCGTTTTTCCTTGGAGTGCTCGTGTTGGGTACGATCATCGGGCTTTACGAAACTCCGAGCATTGTCTTCCAACTCTTAGCAGGTGCCGAAGGGATTGCTGTGTTGCTTATCGCGCTCGGATGGATCTTTGATCTGGTGGGAGTGTCGGTGCCCCTTCTGCGCCAAGCATACTGGTTCTTCGCGATGAATGTTGCTTTCGCGATGGGCACGTTGCGATTCTTATTGCGAACAGAGCAAACATTCTGGTCGCAACCCACGCGTGCTGGTGTCCCTGATACCGTGCTACATTCAAGAGAGGAGGTCGCGAAGTTATGAACCGGCGCAGAGAACTCTGGACGCTGATCATAGGAGACTTCATTGCGATCAATGGCGCGTGGATGCTCTATTATTGGATGCGCGTGAATTCCGGTTGGTTCATTACCGATCCGGCGAGCGATATTAGCTCTCGATATCTTTTCACCGTCAGCCTTTTTTTCTATGGCTTTTGGATGATGGTGTTCTTGTTTTTCGGACTGTACCGCTCGTGGTACGTTCGTGCGCCCTTCGATGAAGTTGTCACGCTGCTCAAGACGCTAACGATCGGTGTGGTCTTTCTCGGCGTTGCAGTCTTCTGGGATCCGGTCAGCAATGTGTACACGCACGAACACAACGATCCAAGGCTCTTGACGCTGATGTATTGGGTGATCATCGCCTCCTTCGTAATAGGGTTTCGATCGATTATTCGATTCGGACAGCGGCGCTTGCTCGAAGCTGGTGTCGGCCGCAGAACATCTATCATTATCGGCGATCCGGTGAAGGCAAGAGATCTTGCAGCTCGCATCGAACATTTTCCGAGACTTGGCTATGAAGTAATCGGCTTTGTCACGCCGCCAGCTGCGATCGACTTACAACTCCATGCGCAAGGGCTTCATCAGGCCTCGAGTTTAACTTCCGATCTGCATACCTCACATCCCTCGACGATGCCGCCGAAGGTATTACACAAAGATATACCGAAGCTCGGCACAACCGAAGAGTTGGAGCGGATCATTGACGAGCACGACGTCAAAGAGGTGCTCATCGCGCTTGGCTCGAATGAACATGAGGCGATCATCGACGTAGTTGCACGCGCTTCCAAATCGAACGCAGGTCTGAAGATCGAGCCAGGGCTCTATGATATTATTTCCGGACAAGCTCGAGCACGAGAGATCTACGGATTTCCGCTCATCGATATTAATCCGGTCTTGCTCCGTCCGTGGGAAGAAGCTGCAAAGCGAACACTCGATATTGTTCTCAGCACACTTGTGCTCATCATCGGTCTCCCGATATGGCTGTTTGTTGCGATGCTCGTGAAGGTTACGTCGAAGGGACCCGCCATCTATTCGCAAGAGCGCATTGGCCGTGATGGCAAGCCGTACAGAATCTATAAATTTCGTTCGATGCGCACCGATGCCGAGGTCGCCGGACCGCAATGGGCTTCAAAGAATGATCCGCGCGTTACACCGCTGGGCAGATTCTTGAGAAAATCGCATCTCGACGAGGTGCCTCAATTTTGGAATGTACTGATCGGTGATATGTCGCTGGTTGGGCCACGACCCGAACGCGAGTTTTTTGTGAAGAAACTAATAGAGGAGATACCGTACTACAATAGGCGGCACAAAGTGCGCCCAGGGATCACGGGACTCTACCAAGCGATGATCGATAAATACGATGAAGATCTTGATGACGTCCGTATGCGCGTAAAGTATGATCTGATGTATCTCGAGTCGATGTCGTTTCGAATGGATGTGAAGATATTATTTCGAACAGCCTACATGATGCTGAAAGGCAGAGGTCAAGCGTAAGTGTGTAGCGCGAGAGCGTGTATTAATTTGATAGGAGCAAAGAAGAGCAAGTGAGTACACTGACAGAGAAACGATCGATCCAGATGGTCGATGTCGTGGGACAATACAGACACTATCAAGAGGAGTTTGATAGTGCTGTGCTGAGTGTTCTGAAAAGCGGTGCCTATATCAACGGTCCGGAAGTGAAAGCTTTCGAACGCGAGATGGAAGCCTATCTCGGCGTTCGACATGCAATCGGCTGCGCAAACGGCACCGAAGCTTTGCAGATTGCGATGATGGCGCTTGACATAAAACCAGGCGATGAGGTCATCACAACGCCATTCACCTTTGTCGCGACGACTGAGACAATCGCGTTGCTCGGTGCTCGTCCGGTGTATGTGGATATCGATCCGAAGACATTTAACATCGATCCCGAGAAGATCGAATCGCGAATCACGTCAAAGACGAAAGCGATCATACCCGTTCATCTTTTTGGGCAGCCATGCGATATTACTCGCATCAGCGAAATTGCAAAGAAGCACGGTCTCGCGGTGATCGAAGATTCCGCCCAAGCGGTAGGTGCAAGATGGAAGGGCGCGCATGTTGGGACGGTCGGTGATATTTCCTGCACGTCGTTCTATCCTTCGAAAAACCTTGGAGCATTTGGTGACGGAGGAATGATTACCACCAACGATGACAAACTGGCGGAGATCATTCGCTCCGTTGCAAATCACGGTGCAGCAAAAACGTATCATCACGATCGTCTCGGCGTAAATTCCCGTCTTGATTCGATGCAGGCCGCGGTCTTGCGCGTCAAGCTTCGATATTTGGACGAGTGGAATGGTAACAGAAGTAGTGCCGCTCGTGTCTATTCAAGTGTGTTGTCGCAGTTTCCGGACCAAGTGCAGATACCCTATGTGGATCCGAATGCCTCGCCGATATGGCATCAGTATTCATTGATTATCAAAGGCGACCGAGCTCCTGTCATGGAGCAGTTGAAGAGAGAAGCGATACCGCATAGCGTCTATTATCCGATCCCTCTGCACATGCAAGAGGCTTATAGCGGATTCGGCGCAAGGCAAGGAGATTTTCCGTTATCGGAGTTTGCGGCCGATCATATATTGTCACTGCCGATGCACTCCGAGCTTGATGAGGAAACGGCGCACTATATTGCGACCAAAGTAGCCGAGGCGCTTTAGCTGACACGCTTTAGCCGAAGCTCAAATAAAAATACGATCGATTGAAATAGGATAATTCACACGTAACACGACTCTCTTTCGAATATGCCGCGTGCGCTGTTGATCATACCGACCTATAACGAGAAAGATAATATTTCGAATATTATCGATGCCGTCTTCGCACAGCAGTCAAACTGTGGTGCGGTGGAGTTGCATATTCTTGTCGTAGATGATAATTCTCCCGACGGCACTTCTGCCGTTGTGACGAACTTGCAACATGTGAATGTCGGTGGCGCCGGAAGGCTGCACCTGCTGACACGTCATGGAAAGATGGGCCTCGGAACGGCTTATGTTGCCGGATTCAAGTACGGCCTTGCGCACGGATTCGATTTTATTTTTGAGATGGACGCAGATTTCTCTCACGATCCAAAAGAGGTGCCGGTATTTTTGCGAGAGATCGAGCATTTTGATCTTGTGATCGGCTCACGGTATGTCGTCGGAGCGAATGTCGCGAACTGGCCGCGCTCCCGATTGATGCTATCGTATTATGCGAATCTCTATGCGCGAATTGTGACGGGTATCAAAGTGCATGATGCGACTGGTGGCTTCAAATGTTTTCGTCGCGCAGTTCTGGAAGCGATCGATCTCGATGATATTCGCTCAAATGGTTACGCCTTCCAGATTGAAATGAATTTCCGTGCTTGGCGGAGGAAGTTTCGCATCAAAGAAATTCCGATCACCTTTGTCGATCGGCACGCGGGCACCAGCAAGATGAGCAATGCAATCGTTCGTGAAGCAGTCGGAATGGTCTGGAAGCTCAAGCTTCGCGCCATCATGGGTGAACTCTAGCCGCAAAAGCCATCCGTGGATATCTCTGTCATCATCGTCAATTACAACGTCAAGGAGTTTCTTCGTGGCGCACTGCTGAGCGTGGAGCGATCGCTTGAGCATGGTGCGCTGACAGGAGAGATTATTGTCGTGGATAATGCTTCGGCCGATGACAGTGCACGAATGGTGCGAGAAGAATTTCCGAGTGTCAAATTATATGCACTTGCCGAAAATCTTGGCTTTGGTCGCGCAAATAATCTTGGAATGAAGCATGCGAGCGGAGATTATTTTCTCATTCTCAATCCGGATACGATCGTTGGCGAAGATACGCTTCGCGTAATGGTCGATTTCATGCGCTCGCATTCGAATGTTGGCCTCGCCGGCTGTAAGCTACTCAATGGCGATGGTACGTTCCAGCTTTCGTGTCGCCGAGGCTTTCCAACACCATGGGCAAGTTTCACGAAGCTTTTTGGATTATCCCGATTTTTCCCGAACTCCCGACTTTTCGCGCGATATAATCTGACTTATCTTCCGATTGACGAAACCTACGAAGTCGATGCACTCGGTGGTGCGTTTATGACGATGTCTCGCGCGGCATACAATGCGACCGGTGGCTTCGACGAACACTACTTCATGTATGGCGAAGATATAGATCTTTGCTTTCAAGTGAAGAAGCAAGGGTTCAAAGTGTATTATGTGCCAACGACTGCAACGATCCATTTCAAAGGCGAATCGACCAGACGTAGTTCGCTGAACGAAGTAAAAGTGTTCTACGAGGCGATGCACATTTTTGTAAAGAAGAACTACGGCACGTCGTTCTTTTTTATCATGATGCTTCGACTTGGAATCGTGCTTAGAACGATGCTCGCACAAATCAAAAAGCATCGAGGGGTAGTGCTCGTCGCAGCAGTAGATTTTATCACGGTCGCTTTTTCCGTGCTACTGACTTCCAAGCTGATTGTTGGTTATTGGTTCGGGCTACCGGAGCATGACTATCCGTTTGCCGTTTTCGCACCACCGGTAGTTGTCGTCGCAGTCCTGCTGTTACTCTCGGCGTATACCGCAGAAGATCGTCGCAAGATCAAACCGATTCTGATCGGTATGCCCGCAGCGCTCATCATACTCTCTTCACTCACATATTTTTTTAAGGAATTTGCCTCAAGCCGTTCGTTGATGTTAGCCTTGACAGGCCTCATGACAGTTGCGCTCGTCCTTGACCGTTACATTCTGCGATTTGCCGACCGGATTCGGTTCGGTGGAAATAAGAGTGCCCGTCCCGTCATGCAGCGTACGCTCATCGTGGGAACATCCGATGAAGCAATTCGCATCGGTACGCTATTGCGTCGAACACAATTCCTGCGTCATTATCAAGTGGTTGGTTTTGTTGATAGCTCGTTGACGCGGCTCAACGAGAAATTATTGGAGGAGCTTGCAATTGTGGGCGATACAAAAATGCTTGCGAAGCTCGTGCGTGACGAACGTGTGAGCGAAGTGATCTTTGCAAGCGATGCCGTGCCGTATACGGAGATGCTCTCGATCATGCAGAAAGTCTCCGAAGAGAATCCTTCCCGCATTGTAAATTTCAATGTGGTGCCGACAGCGAGCAACGTTTTGCTCGCCCGAAAAAAAATCGAGGTGCTCACACCTTCGAGCGGTGCGGATCAAGTCGCGATCATTCCGGTGCATTTTAACATTCAGCGGCTCTCACATAGAATCGGCAAACGAGTGCTGGATGTCACGCTTGCCTTGCTAATCATTCCGATTGAGGGGTTGTTGCAAATCATCCGACCGACCTCGGCACGCAAAAAAACACTGGATTCGTGCTGGAGAGTCCTTCGCGGAGAACTCTCACTTGTCGGAGCAGCAGGGAAGTTGCACTCGTCGGGGATGCTTTCCAAATCCGGATTGACGAGCTTGGCGGCGATCACGTTGCCTAATTCGGGTATGGATCGGGAGGAAGATATTGAGCAGATTGACCTCTATTATGCCCAAAACCATACAATTGGGATGGATTTGGAGATAATTATACGAAGTGCTTTTTCGCGAGGCAAGGCAAAGTCCTGAGTTGAACTAGGCACATTTGTCTCGGAAGCTTCGTAAATTAGCACTTGAGTTTACACACATAAGAAGTCACACGATTTCACAATGAAGAGCACCATGAAGCACACATCGAAATATTTGGTCTTCGGATTGTTGGCAGTTTTCGCATTTTTCAGTCTCGTTCCGGTCAACCCCGCTACGGCGCAGCAGCGCAGCATCACTGTAATCGGTGAAGGCACCGCACGTGCAACACCGGAGACGGTGAGCCTAAGCCTCAGCGTTTCAAGTCAGGATGCGACAGCTACGACAGTTTTTGCAAAGCACAACGTCGAAATCGCCCGACTAAAAAAAGCGCTTATAGATGCCGGCGTGAACGCGAAAGATATCACAGAGGGCTCGCTCGCGATGAACCCTACGTATGATTATTCGCAACCTGGCGTTGCACCAAA
>JBDTCS010000328.1:0-2796 GCA_039923455.1 Kapaibacterium sp. (SeqCode)
GACTCAAAAAAATGTAAGTCATTGATATAAAACGACTTACGATACTGTAGCGGGGGAGGGACTCGAACCCACGACCTACGGATTATGATTCCGACGCTCTAACCGGCTGAGCTACCCCGCCAACCTCTCGAAACCAACAATGCTAACAAATCTCTTGCCTGCTATGTTGGAGCCGCTTCAAACGAGCAATACCGTGAGTCAAGTTCCGAATTCGGTGAGCTATTAAGTTCAGGCACTGCCCAGATCAAGATTTGTATGCAAGAATTAACTTACTTAGAGCGCGCACCGCGACAAGAATCAGCGCCCGTAGCACCGGTGATCTTTCTTTTGCACGGTCGCGCTGCGTACGCTAAGACGATCTTTACGATCGAGGGATTGCTCGATCCACGGTTGCATGTAATAGCGATCGAGGCACCTTACGCATCTGAACTTGGAGGCTTCGAGTGGTTTCGTCCGAACGAGCAAGGCCGTAGCGACGAACTTCGCGACGCTGATCATTTCACGGAGTCCGAGGAGATTCTGACTGCGCAGATCGAAAAGCTAATCAGTTCGAAGCCCGTCGATCCAGCGCGAGTTTTCCTGCTTGGTTTTAGTCAAGGAGCAGCTATGAGCTTCATCATCTCGCTTCGAGGAAAGATCAATGTTAAAGGCGCTGTGCCGATGGGAGGATTTCTTCCGAGCCCAATTCGAGAGTGGAGAGAGATCGCAACGAACACTCGATTCCTCATCGCTCACGGAGACAAAGACGAAGTTCTCCCCGAAGAAACCAGCATTCAGGCGAACGAGTTTTTGCTCTCGAAGGGTATTCGCTCCGAGTTTTATTCCTATCGAGGACGACACAAGATGTCGCTTTCAGCTTTGCAACATGTTAATGCGTGGCTGGCACCCGATCTACAAACCATTTGAGAATAGGTCACCACGATTTTGCGTGAATGAAATCGAGCGCACGATGAAGTTTGCCCGCACGCAGCCAAAGTATACCACTCCCCAACTTCGCTGAAGCAAATCGAGAAGCAAAGAGGTGCGTTTCGGTAATCTTATAATTCGAAAGTTGAGCGAGATCAAAATGGATGCTCTTGCCAGTTATGCTCGGAAAGGTTACTTTGGATCCCCTCTTTACCGGCTCGAGATGAAGCAGCTTTTTTGCAAAGTCATCTGCTGTCATCTCTGACTGATTTACGCAGATGATCCAGCAGGCCGTATTGCCCGTCTTCGTTCGAATGCGATAGTTATCGCCTTCGTCCGTCAGATCATACGGCGACATGATGCGAACGCCGACGAGTGTCGAATCATATTTCAGCACGATCCAACCTGGCGCAGACAGAATAAAAATGTCGTTCTCAGCGCTTGTCTGATCACGAGAAAGAATAGTCGCCGCTTTTGGAATGTATAGATCAACGTGACGATACTTCGCACTCTCGGGAATATCATAATAGGCGAGCAGCTCGTTCTCATTCTGAAACACGCGCTCGTATGGCGAACCACCCACCCATTTATTTTCATTCGGGTATCCTGCCTTGACCGCTCCTATCCGCTCCAACATAAACGAGGGCTCTTCGGGAAAGAACTCGGCAAGTTCACGCGCATCGAAATTCGGATGCAAGCTGAAGAGAATATTGTGCTTTTTTTCTCCCGCAAAAACCAAACTCCACGTTTGCTGCTGAATCGGCTGAGCCAAAGCTCCGATCACAGAATCAGATAACTCCGAACTGATCTCCATCGAACCGAGGCAATAATCTTTCGTCATGTAATCGTGCTTCACGATCGTTGCGTTTCGAAGCTTAGAATCGCGAATCGTTGTGCGACCACGCTTCATCTTGATATTCGAGAACGGCTTGCTCCGGTCGTTGGCGATGGTTCGAATGATCTCGGGGCACACAAATGAACTGAGTGCAGCGAACGCAAGATCGGGCTCGAGATGTGTAACTTGATCTGAGAAAAAGTATTCACCATAAGCAGTAGCTTCTCCCGAACGTGGGTCGATCGCTGCTTGATCGCTAACGCGTGAATGTGCGCCGCAATAATTGCCATTCAGATATTCGAGGGCATGATCCACGAGAAAATATTCGAGCATCATTTGGCAGCGTTTCTTCATGCGTGCGTCATGCGCGAACTCAGCGAGTAGCACGAGCGGTGTGATGAAATAGTACTGATAGCGTGGCGAGTCAAATTCTATCTGACCGTACCGAGCAACTTCGTCGATCCAATGATCGAGATAATCCGCAGCTTGATTGTGAATCTCCTTTGAGGTTTGTCCGGTGAACCACTCTTGTTCACCAAGATCGGGCCACACTTCGCTCATCAACATGAGCGAGCCGTAGTACATCAAAAAATGATTCTCCGTGTCACCGCGATATGGTGTGAAGTGCTTCCAACACTCGCGGATCCTTGCCTTATATTCAGGCCGAAGAACATCTTGCGTAGATAGATACAGCCCTGCGCAACCGTACATCCAAAACATATCTCCATAGGGGCGCACAAGTAGCGTGTCGAGTTGCTTATACGCATTCTCAACATCCTTGCCCGCTCGAAGCTTTGCAGAGACGACAGCAAAGTTCGGGCCCGATGGTTTTTGAATGATCTGCTTGAGCACTTGTTGCTTCAGTGCGCTCGTCTGCGCACCAGAAGCAATCGGTAGGAACAAGAGGAAGAAAATTACGAGGCGCTTCATTCCATTATGTGGAAAGATTTTAGACTCCAGATCTGACAGCGTTGCAAAGATTGGTCACCTACATAATTCGAGCGATCCTTCGGTAATAGCTTAGTAGCCTGTACTTCGCTTCTCCGAAACACACC
>JBDTCS010000329.1:0-3270 GCA_039923455.1 Kapaibacterium sp. (SeqCode)
GTTTTTAGCGTCCACCGAAAGATATTCGCATGTGTCGCCGTTCGGATCGAGAGCACAAACGGATTTCGCAAAGCGAGTGGTAGATATTCAATCTCAAGGGCGTTAATCCGGTCAATCATTCAAATCGTGTTATAGCTCGAGCTTTTCTAAAATATTCCCGAACAAAATTACCGGAATTGCTCGCGAGAAGCTCGAAATCCCCGATCGATGCCGCAAGCCATCCTTCGTCGTAGATTTGCAGGGAAGAATTTTGAAGCTACCAGATTCTCTGATTTCGAAATCAACAAATATCACAAGACACAGCGAATAGATGTCCAGACGTCACCGCATTTATTTACCGGCGGGTCACGAGAAGCCCACTGTGATGTCGGCACTTGGGCCGGGACTTATCACCGGCGCCTCGGACGACGATCCGAGTGGTATCGCGACGTATTCGCAGGCCGGAGCACAGCTCGGCTATAGTATCCTTTGGACGATCCTCTTCACGTATCCGCTGATGGTGTCGATCCAGGCAGTGAGTGCACGTATCGGACGTGTGACGGGTAACGGCCTTGCCGATAATATTCGCCGACATTATCCCAAGCCCGTCCTACATTTTGTGATCTGGCTTGTCGTGATCGCAAATATTATCAATCTGGGGGCAGATATAGGCGCGATGGGTGAAGCGCTGAAGCTCATCATCGGAGGGCCGGCATTAGTCTATGCTGTAATGTTCACGGCGATATCGCTTTGGCTTCAGATTCAGATACCCTACGAGCGTTACGTACAGATATTGAAGTGGTTGACCATAGTGTTGTTTACCTACGTTGCGGTCGTGTTTTTCGTACACGTTCCGTGGAAGGATGCAATCGTGGGTACACTTCTCCCGACTATCTCGTGGAATGGTGCATACCTAACGACACTTGTTGCTGTGCTCGGAACAACGATTAGTCCGTATCTCTTCTTCTGGCAATCCTCACAGGAATCGCAAGATGTGAAGAGTGCCCCAGACAAGCACCCGCTTCGTCGCGCTCCGGGAGAGGCACCGGAAGCGCTTTATAGAATTAAGCTCGACACAATTCTCGGCATGGCATTCAGTAATCTTGTTTCGTTTTTTATTATTCTTGCGGCTGCGGTCACACTGAATGCGAAAGGCATAACAAATATCAGAACGGCAGCTGAAGCGGCTGGAGCACTTCGACCGATCGCGGGTGAATTGACTTTCCTACTGTTCTCGCTTGGAATTATTGGTACCGGTATGCTTGCGCTTCCGGTGCTTGCTGGTGCAACGGCATACGCCGTGAGTGAGACGTTTCGTTGGCCGATGGGTCTCGACAAAAAAGCGGGACAAGCGAAAAAGTTTTATGGAGTGCTCGCTGCTTGCACGATACTCGGGATGTTGATCAACTTCACACCGATCAATCCGATCAAAGCGCTCTTCTGGTCAGCAGTGCTAAATGGTGTGGTTGCTGTTCCGCTCATGATCACCATCATGCTGATGAGCGGCAACAAAAAAGTCATGGGACGCTTCACCCTTACGACTCGACTCAAGATTGGTGGTTGGCTCGCGACTGCAGCAATGACCGCTGCAGCGGTTGGGCTTTTTGCAACTTGGTAAGGGGCACTCGTTTGACATGCTAGCTCCATCGTTCTACTTTTATTTACTGGCTGCGCTTTTGGCGACTGGCTTTCATGCAATACTCGCGCACCAAACACAGACCGAGCGCTGGAAGGTGAAGACCGTGATGGATGCAGATTCTTCGAGCGTTGATTTTACGAATCCTATGGAGTCAAGTGTTCGAACGCAAGCCACGATGCCGCAGATTCATGTGCATGCTAATACCCCGCGTCAATCCGAAGAGCGGACTCTGATCCGTGTGCATGCATACCTGCTCAGTGTCAAACTCGAAGCCGATGGCGACTATCACCTGATCATTCAAGACAACCTGACTCGTGCGACGATGCTCGCCGAAATTCCCGATCCGGACGCTGCAGGTGTGCGTAGTTCTTCGCACGCGACGGCATATCGAAACGCTCGAACATTGATCGAGTCCGTTGCCGGACTCCCCAATTCGGATATGCATTATTTAGCGAAGCCGATCAAAATGATTATTACGGGAGTCGGATTCTTTGATGAGTCACACATCGAAGCGCAAGAAGGCAATGACGCAAATTGTCGAGAGTTGCATCCAGTCGTTTCGATCGAGGTGATTCCATAAATGAATAATGGCACGTGTGACATTGGACGACTTTATTATTGCTCTTTTCCACAGAATCGAGATGCTTTCGCCCTTGTGCAATCGCTCGGAGCAAACGTTGAGTGGTAAGATCAAACGACCTCTTGTCCTAATTTGAGGGTGGACAATAGAGTACTTCAATGAACCTGTATACTTTCCCAGAATCTAACAAGTCAAGTGTCAACGAGTGTGGCTTTCCGCTAACCTCGCCTAAGACGGTTTGGCTCGCTAGATTCCGCGGGTTGTGAAAGCCATAAAAGGTAATGGAGCTACCATCAAGACTCCAAACGTTCGTGACGGAATCACCCAAAGTACCTTGAGGTGTTCGAGCAAATTTCACGGAGTATGTGCTATCAGTAAGCCACAATCCGGCGTAATTTCCACTAATAAATCTGGTTCGGTGCAACTCGTAGTGCGACTCGCAGCCAGCAATGAAAATAAGAAAAATAGGTACGAAAAAACGCCCCTTAAGAAGTTTCATACAGTTTTGCAGGATATAACCCTGAAACAATGAGGGTCATAATCGGTCTTGATCAATACCTGATACAAAGATAAGGAGCCAAATACAGATCAACAAGAATAATCATCCGTCGGCGCATGCCTTCGCCCTGCTTGGTTATCGAACCGAGCACAAACTATGGCTTTATGAAAAAAGAGCGTGACGGCTTAGTGTACGCTCTCAATAAAATCAAAGACCCCGAAAGCTTTCGCTTCCGGGGTCTTTCAAATTCTGCCTAAACAGAACGGATGCCTTAGAACTGTTACTTCAGTTCAACCTTAGCACCAGCCTCTTCGAGCTTCTTCTTGAGCGCATCAGCGTCAGCTTTTGGAATGCCTTCCTTGACAACCTTCGGTGCGCCGTCAACGAGATCCTTCGCCTCTTTGAGGCCAAGACCCGTCGCTTCGCGAACAGCCTTGATGACGTTGATCTTCTGGTCACCGGCAGCAGCAAGAACCACCGTGAAGGCAGTCTTCTCTTCAGCGGGCTCAGCGGCAGCGCCGGCAGCAGGCATAGCGCCCATCATCATAGGAGCAGCGGCGGAAACGCCAAACT
>JBDTCS010000330.1:0-4795 GCA_039923455.1 Kapaibacterium sp. (SeqCode)
CACGAACGAATTATCTCTGCGGATTTTCTCGAAACGATCTTTATTTGTGAGATAATAGTCGTTTAATTTTGCGAACTCGTCCATACCGAGAAAATTTTGCAGCTCTTCTCGCATTGCTTCGAAAACCGAATGTACATAATTGCTCGTGCCTTGCGGACCACAATAATGCAAATCGACTGAATGCGAATCGTCGTAGGTGATCGTCCCTTCGACGACAGTTATCGGAAACAGAATGCAATAGGCCGGCTTCCATGCCCAACGATGTAATCCTTCGGCCGCAGCAGCAACTTGTATCGAGCAGAAATGTCGCTTGTCCAAAAATACACAGCCTTCGGTGAAGCCTGAAATTCCACCATCGCGTTCGTGTATCTGCGTACCGATTGCTTGGCCTGAGGGAAAATCTGTATCGTCGATGATCTCTCCATCGAACCAGGTATCCGGATTCGTATCCTGAGTATCATCCATCGCACGTTGTATCTCGGCGGTGTGCGCTAGGATAAGTGCTTGCTCACCAAGATCTGCATACACGCCAGAGTGACAGCATCCACCACCACACTTATCAATGTTGCAATACTCGACAAAACCTTGCGTGAAAATCAACTCGTCAACCTTCATGCCTTTGACGGTGATTGATGCGAGTCGCTCTTCCGGAATATCATCACGCGTGGTATCGTGATCCGTTTCGTCTTCCGGCTCTGTATGATGCGGTGCGCCAGTCTTCTCGTGCTCTGTACTCATTCGAAACTAGAAAATAGAAAAATGTTTATCTACATCACCGCGTGACACTTGCCGGCTTCTCAAAACCTCGAGTCGTGACGTCGTTCAGCGTTCTTGAAACTAAGCCTTGCAAAACTTTACCGGGTCCGTATTCGACAAATGTTCGAATGCCGAAGTCATACATGTTTTTCACGGTCTCTTCCCACCTTACCGGCGCTGTCAACTGCTCGACCAACAGACTTCTAATTTCGTCAGGATCACTAACAGGCAACGCAGTCACATTTGCGAACACCGGAACACTTGGTTCTTTTAGCGTCGCGGATGCGAGAGCTTCTTTCAATCCATCGGCGGCATATTGCATCAGCGGCGAATGAAACGCGCCGGATACCGGTAACTCTTTCGCGATTCGAATGCCCGCTTCCTTCGCAAGACGAATCACTTCGTGTACACCTCGCGTCTCACCGGAAACAACAATCTGTCCGGGTGAATTGAAATTTGCCGGACGTACGATGCTGCCGGTCTCTTTCTCGACTTGGGTACAGAGCTCTTTTAACTTTGCGTTCTCCATTCCGATAATCGCAGCCATGGTTCCGGTAGTTCTTCTTCCGGCCTCAGCCATCAAAGTGCCGCGCAAATGCACAAGACGAATTGCTTCGGCGAATGTGAAAACACCGGCGGCATAAAGCGCGGTGTATTCTCCGAGCGAATGTCCTGCAACAGCAGCTGGCGTATCCCGCTCTTCGTCTTCTTCTAAAGCAATAACAGAATGCAGGAAGATCGCAGGCTGCGTAAAATTAGTTTGCCGCAAAAGATCTTCCGGTCCTTCGAGCATCGTCTTCGACAGCGACACTCGCAAAAGATCATCGGCTTCAGCAAGTCGTTCGCGCGCCTTTTGAGAGGCCTCCGCAAATTCCTTTGCCATCCCAACATATTGCGAACCCTGTCCCGGAAAAATATTAGCTAACACCGATCGTTGGTTAGTTGCTTAATTTTCTTGCTTCTTAGTATGCCCACTTGAGAAGAATCGCACCCCACGTATATCCGGCTCCAAAACTGGATAGTACGAGGTAATCATTTTTCTTCACCAAACCTTTTTCCCACCACTCGCTCAAGCAAATCGGGATTGTGCCCGCGGTTGTGTTGCCGTAGCGCTGAATGTTGATCATGACTTTTTCTTCGGCAAGCCCCATTCGCTCACGCGTTGCATCGATGATGCGCAGATTTGCTTGATGCGGCACGAGATACGAAATATCATCGGCCGTCAAACCATTACGCTCGACGATCTCTGCCGAGACTTCCGCCATATCGACAACCGCACTCTTGAACACCGGGCGTCCTTCTTGGTAAACGTAGTGCCATTTCTTGTCAACGGTTTCATGCGTTGCAGGATTGAGACTACCACCAGCCTTCATGTGAAGATGCTCGCCACCAGAGCCATCGATACGCAAGATCGAATCCATGATGCCTGCATCCGGATCCGAAGAAGCCTCGACGATCACCGCTCCGGCACCATCACCAAACAAGATGCACGTATTGCGATCTTGATAATCAAGTATCGAACTCATTTTGTCGGCACCGATCACAAGTACGCGATCATAAGCGCCACTCTCGACTAATCTCGTTGCCGTCTCTAAGCCATACAAAAACGCTGAGCACGCTGCCGATACATCAAAGCCCCATGCCTTTGTCGCACCGAGTTTGTTCTGAACGATGCATGCCGTCGATGGAAAGAACATGTCCGGCGTAACCGTGCAGACAATGATCACATCGAGATCATCCGGAGTGATACCGCGACGTTCGAGCGCCATCTTTGCAGCCTCAACACCCATATCGCTCGTCGCGCCTTCACGAAGAATTCTGCGTGTTTCGATTCCGGTTCGCGTCTTGATCCACTCATCGGTGGTATCGAGATACGAAGCAAAATGTTGATTGTCTAAAACGTCGGGCGGTAAGTAATGCCCGACGGAAGTGATCGCGGCTCTTCGTAGTGATTTGCGATCGTTCAGTGGTCTCTTCTTCTGATACGGACTTCTTTCGTTCACACTATATTTTCGTTACGTGTTCAACCTAAACGCCTTAGTCTAAACAACTTAGCACGAGCAACTCTCGCGCATCACGCTTAGACCTTCTTATCAGAAACTTCTATAATCGCAGAAGCGATCTTTTCATTGATCCGCTTTACGAACATCTCCTCTGCTTTGAGCAGCATATTCTTTATCGCCTTTGGCGTCGAACTTCCGTGCCCGATGATCGTGATACCTTTAACGCCTAACAAAGGTACGCCACCATATTCCTGGTAGTCGTAATCCTTCAGTGCAGACCTCAACACGATTGCTGTCACTGCTGCTCGGAGTTTGTTCAAAACTCCACCCTCTGCGTATTTGCGAATACGAATTCGGAGCGCACCAACGATGCTTTCTGCGAACTTCAGAACGATGTTACCGACGAAACCGTCGCAAACAATCACGTCCACCGTCGACTTGAGCACATCTCGCCCTTCGACATTCCCTACAAAATTAACACTTGTCTTGCGTATCAGCTCGGCAGCCTCAAAAACGAGTTCGTTGCCTTTGGTCGATTCTTCGCCGACACTCAGCAATCCAACCTTCGGATTCTTGACTCCGAACATCTGCTCGGCATAGATCGAACCCATCACTGCATACTCGCGAAGATGAATCGCTTTGGAATCGACAGTCGCTCCAACATCAAACACAAGCGTATAACCTCCCTCCGAGCGTGGAAATTGTGAACCGATCGTCGGGCGACTAACGCCTTTGATGCGGCCAAGCAAAAGTGTTGCGCCACTCATCACAGCTCCGGTGTTGCCTGCGGAGACAAATGCTTGCGCTTTTCCTTCCTGAACGTGCAGCAAACCTCGCACAATAGAAGAATCCTTCTTTTGGCGAAGTGCAGCGACAGGTTCATCATCCATCGTGATGATCTCGCTCGCTTCAAGAATTTCGATATTAGGGCCGGTAGAGGCTTTCGCGGCAGCGAGATCGCGTTCGATCGCACTTCGATTGCCGACGAGTATAACTTTGAATCGATTGCCCGACTCCTTCAGCGCAGCGAGCGTGCCGAGCACTTCATTCTTTGGAGAATAGTCACCACCCATCGCGTCAAGCACGATCACTAGTGATTCATCCGAATGAGAGCCTCCCTCGTTCATGTGTGTGAAATAAGAAGCATTCCCGGGCCACGAAACAAGATCGGTCTGTGATCTCGGGGAATTAGGGTAAAGCGATCGAAGGGCAAACACAAGAAAACGCCCTTGAAGCAAAGGTGCTTTAACAAAAAAGCTCCTTAGAAACGATTCGCACCCTTGCTCAGGGTGCGAATGAAAATTTCCCCTTTTCCACAGCATTCACCAAAAGTTGAGGCCTTTGGCGAATCTGAATTCAACAAGATCGAGCGAGCCAAAAAGACTCACTCGATAAGCGAAAAATTAGGCCGTGGTCTTAGGCTGGAACATTGCTTTGCCGTTGTAGAAACCGCAACTTGCGCAAGCTCTGTGAAGAAGCTTTGCAGCGCCGCAATTCGGGCAATCGCCGAAACTTGGTGCGTCAACCTTGTAATGTGTGCGGCGTTTATCGCGACGCGTTCGGGAATTTCGGTGTGTTGGATTTGGCATAGCGGCTCGTTCGTTCTCTTATTTTCTCTAACAAAAACCTTTAATTTCGCTTGTTTTGAAGGGAAACAACAGTCATTTCCACTTCAGGATTACCACGAATCACTCGTGACTTACCTTTGATTCTTCGGCTCGCAAACGTTCTTGGAGGTCATTGAGTGCCGACCAACGTCCCTCGTTTTCTTCCGGGGGACAAATGCATTTTTCTGTATTCAGATCCTTGCCACAATGCGGACAGAGACCTTTGCAATCCTCCCGACACAATGTCCGCATCGGAACAGCCAAAACCAACGCATCACGAACGTCATCCGTGATATCTACGTATGGTTTGATCGCAGGCTCATAGACGTGAATATATTCGCCATCATCGGCAGTGCCAAGCGATGGAGGATTGAATTCGATATGCAAATCCGAAGTGATCGCCCGCTCGAATGGCTCAAGGCAGCGCGT
>JBDTCS010000331.1:0-6720 GCA_039923455.1 Kapaibacterium sp. (SeqCode)
AATGGCTCCGAGCCTAATGGCTCTGAGCTTAATGGCTCTAAGCCGCAGGGCTCTCATGTTAAAGCTAAGCATTAATGTTACACCCATAAGCACACGACCACTTCACACTGCATCACTCTGAGGAATCCCCACTCACGATATGAACGCTCTAACTACAACTCCCCTTACTAAGAAAACTTTAGAAGGGCAAAGGTTACAGAACTGTGCCAGAAATTCTAACCAGAACCTGTTCGAAGTTCGTTCGAAGCCAAAGGAGGCGAGCTAAACTTGTGGTATAGCCCGCCTCTGTGCAACTAGGTAATCTCTTAGTGTGCGAGCGTAATTTGCTGACGAACAACTTTCCCGTTCGATGTCGCCTCAAGTGTATAGACACCGGAAGCGAGGCCGATCATATCTAGATCGAGCCCCGAATGGAATGTATCCGGAGAAATTTCGCGAACAACGCGCCCAAGTGCATCAATCAAACGCAACTGCTCGACTTGCGCACCCGAGAATTCGAGATGCGTACGAGAAGTCGCTGGGTTCGGATAGATACTCAGATGCAAACTCTGGCTGCTACCGATCGCCGCAGCTGTCGTAGTGCCGAGTTGATGGATCGTACCATCAAGATCGCGCTCCATCAAGCGATACGTAACAGCAGTTGTCGGAGCTTCACGATCGACTTGAGCATACTGACCACCAAGCGACAATCCCTTGGGCGCGACCGTGCAAATGCTTTTCCACTCTCCAGCATCATTGCGTTCGAGTTCGAAACCGGCCACCGACTCTTCCTTCGCCGTCTTCCATTCGATCGCAACGGAGCCGTCTGTTTGACGGGAAGATGCGAGACGAATAAGATCGACCGGTAAGGCAGTCGAAGAACCAGCAAATACAAGACGCGCCATCGGAATCAGCAATCCACCGCCTGCACCGTTCGTTGCCTCCGAACTCGTGTAGCTCACCTGCCCGGGCTCCAAGAAAATATTAGTGATCTCTGGATGAAGCACACCATAAGTGGGTGTTGTAGCGTCGGCGATTGTCTGGAATGCATACGCCTTCGAAGCATCGCCACCAATTCCGGCACCGGAAGTCATCGTAAAATGAATGCGATAGGTTTGATTCGCAGAAAGTAATACCGGTGGAGTGAACGTACCACGCTGCCACCCACCCGTATGTGTGGAGAGACTAATAAATCTCGTCGCGATATTTATCGTATCCTTTTTTATACCCACGGTGATACTCATGTTACCACCGTTCGGATCGAGCTGATAAATATCCGCACCTCGCAATGAATCATTCGCGAGCGGTGTAAAATCATAATACCACTCATTGTGTGCAGCCTTCATTGTTCCGGCAGAATCCGGAGCGTTATCATCGACGGCATACGTATCATCGATATTCATCGTACGCAAGAAGGTGTTCGTGTCATTTGCGTGCTGATAATCAAAGAGCATCTGCTCGAGCGAAACAGTCACACTGAACACTCCGCCCTGACTACCGCGAATATCCCACTGTGGCATAGGAATCAGCGAATCCTTGCGAGTCGAAGGAAAATCAAACGTCTTCGTGCGATAATAGACGAGTCGATTTAACTGATCTTTGATCACCACACGTGCAACATATACGCCGCCATCGACAACGCCGCCGTTATTATTCACGCGAATCTTTGGTGTGATACCAACCACGTTGCGTGGGAGATGTGTGTAGATTCCATTTCCAAGATCGATTCCAAGAACAGAAAGATCGGGTGTGGTCGCATTTACGATTTGAATACCATCGATGATCCAACTATCGGCATCATCATAAGGATAATTCCAGATCGGCGATTGGTTATGCCCGCGAAGACGGAAGCGAAGACGAAAATGATCATGCATGAAGCCACTCCCAAGCGCGATATGCATCGGATTGGCCGCGACATCAATTCCACCTTGAAGCGCAGCGATCTGTATCCAACTTGCGGCAGATGGATTGAGCGCAGAAGCGCTGTTCTGAATTCCTTCGATAAATAATGTATCGCCAGCCTGGACCAACGTGTTTGTATTATCGAGAACCTGACGTTCCGGTCCCGGTTGCACACGCGTGGAGATTCCTGCCTGCGTGCTATCGGTCTTCAGTCCGCGCTGATAAATAAAATGTAACCAAACTCCGGTCTTGCCCGCAAGGTTGATTGGTGCACTCGTGATTGTATCCGCCGCATCGGGCAATATGTACGGAGCGCCGTTTGCGTCAAGACGATCGAGCACTAACGCTCCGCTAATTCCGCGACGTGGAGCGACGGGGTCTGTCATAATCGAATCACCCGGACGAACATCCGCTCCATACGTTGTCCAAGCTCCATAATTCAAACCGTTACTAAAGTCGTCATAGAACGGAAAAGTCTGAGATTGAATGTAGACAAACGTCCGCGACATTGTGTTATCCGCAGGCCACGAATCTGTTCCAACATGCGGAAACGAAGCTGTTACAGTCATCTTATATGAGCCGCCCGTCGTGATTGGGATCGTATTTTGTGTTAGCGTACCACTCGATCCATGATTCAGAAATATGCTATCCAGTCTGGAGGAGAGGCCGGTGTTTGTGCCAACATTTCGAATGACTGTCTGCACCATGATCCAACCATCCGAGTCCGACAAGTTCTGAATTGTCACCGCAGGGGTCACCGAGCCGCTTGTCAATTCATAGTGATCGGAAGCAGGACTCGTGATCGCTGTTACACGAAGCAGATTTCTTTGACGACGAATAAATTTTACTGCGAGCTGGTTATGCAAATTCTGCGCGTAAGCCGAGGAGTTGCTTGTTGCGTAATATTGTCCGCGATCGAGATAGGTCGTGCCATATACGCCACCAGAATTCTGCACACCGATCGTGCACTTGTTTTGAATAATCTGCGCAGCCGATTGTGCACCAATGCTTCCATCGAACGAGCGATAATGAAATGTCACGGAAGAATCAAGATCCGTGAAGGTCGCCTGGAAGGTTGCGCGAATTTTACCGTTAGTACCTTTTAGCGCCAAATTGTAATAGCTAACGTAGAAGGAATCGGCAACAGCACGTACGAATACTTTTGACGAATCGCCCGTCGTGCGAAATTCCCAATCGCCCCAGAGTGGTGCGGCAACCGCAGCATGCAATCCAGAATTCGGAAATGCAGCATTCGTCGGACTCGTTGCGAATACACCGTTATTTGAAGTTGTGTCAAGCCCGATGAAGCCATTCGTCGTGATATAAGAATACTGGGTAACAGTAGCATAGGTACCGCTTGGTAAAAAGCGTCTCACGGTATACCATTGGAATCCGAGCGTTGGGGTTGCAGTGGAAGGGACGAGTGCATAACCATCGTCGTTGTTTGAAAAACCGGTTACTCGCGTCCAAGTGCCATAGAGTGTATCTACAAAATTGTATGTCGGAGTTAGATCAAGATCATCATCCGAATCGACACAATAGAATTGCGTTTGTGGGAAAGTATTTGTACCCGGATTTCCTCGCCGGTTCGAGCCCTGCGCCGAAGCGCGATTAAGCCCTATAAGAGTTGTGAGAAGTAGAAAAACAAAGAAGGTGTTCGCAATCTTTTTCATAGCAATCATTTCTGGCACGGTTCTAAAAATATTTTTGGGCGTTGGCTGACATTCGTGAGTTAAGTTCGCGAGCCCTTTTAACCAATATGCAATTCATCGAAAATACGCAAAAAGATTGGTATAAGTTTGGAAACCGACTAACTAATTATTACTTAGACCCACGATATTAATTTGCGCATCTACCGATTATTTTGCCGAAATCCGTCATTTCTGCTCGAAATTCCGTAAATTGCAACCTGAAAGCAGCACTTGAAGATGCCCAAAAATATGGATAAACTCGAAGACGGAGCTGTCACCGCGAGCCTGCGGCAGGTTTTCGAGTGGGCGAAAATGAAGGATTTTAAAGGTCACGATCCGCACGATCTGCTGGAGTCTCCGATATTTTCCTGGCTGACGAAGCTTGGCAATTTGCCCGGTGCCAAACTTTTGCGTTTGGCGGTAGTTCAAGCCGGGCGCCGGTCACCGATTAATCTTCACAAAGTCCTACTATCGCCATTTCAGCAAAATCCGAAGGCGATTGCACTTTTCATCTCGGGCCTAACTCGTGCCAGAGAATCGGTGACAGATGATTGGCTCGAGGTCGCAAAGTCTCTCGCTCGAAGGTTGCAAGCGCACAACCAAGGTACTAATCGGGCTGGTTGGGGCTATCCGTTTGCGTGGCAATCTCGGACGCATTTTCTCGATAAGCACGCGCCAACGATCGTATCCACCGCATTTGTCGGTGAGGCATTGCTCGATCTCTACGAAGTGACGAGCGACCCATCACTTCTGGAATCCGTCTCGGGTGCTGTGAATTATATTTTGCAAGACGTTTCAAAAACGCAAACGGAATTTGGCGTAGCCTTTGGTTACGCGGAAAATGATCCGCAAATCGTTTTTAACGCATCGCTAGTTGGCGCAGCACTGCTTGCTCGCTTCGGTGCGTTGACGGAAAACCCGAAGATGATTGCGATCGCAAAGAGCGCCGCGGAATTCGTGGTGCATTATCAACGGCCTGATGGTTCGTGGGTCTATGGCCTCGAGCGCCCGCACACATGGATCGATTCTTTCCATACCGGTTACGTACTATGTTCGCTCTCGCGCATTGCTGCGATCACCGAAGATGAAGCACTCTCGGAATCTGCCGTTCGTGGGTTCATCTATTTTCGCAATAATTTTTTTCTTGGCGACGGCACACCAAAATATTATCACGATCGCACGTACCCCATCGATGCGCACGCTGCCGCGCAAGCGATCATTACGTTAATAGCCTTTGATGATACGGCTTTTGCAGAACGGGTAACGGCTTGGACGCTGAAGCATCTCTACGCACCGAGAGGTTATTTTTATTATCAGGTGCATCGTCGCTCGATCAATCGCGTGCCCTACATGCGCTGGTCAAACGCGTGGATGTTTCGTGCACTTGCAGAACTTGTCGGGAAAAAAGCTCGCTGATATGTCTGTTTGGATCGATCTCGAAAACTCGCCGCATGTTCCGTTTTTTCTTCCGATCATTCGGGAGTTAGAAGAGCATGGCCTCGAAGTGGTGCTAACGGCCCGCGATTTTGCGCAAACACGCGAGTTGCTCGAGTCTGCTAATGTTTCGGCAAAGATCATCGGTACAGAATACGGAGCTAACACCTTCGGCAAGATTATCGGGCTCAGCGGTCGAGCGCTGAAGCTTGCGCAACATGTTCGAGGTCACAATGTGAAGCTCGCTGTGGGGCATGGCTCGAGAGGATTATTGCTTGCGTCGAAATTACTTCGCATTCCGGCGCTTACATTTTATGATTATGAAGGTGCAAGTGTCAAACTCTTTAATCGGCTCAGCACATTTGTAATGACTCCTGAAGTCCTGCGCTTTGAATCACTCGAAGCGCTCGGACTCGAGAAGCGCAAATATCTGACGTATCCCGGACTCAAAGAAGAGGTCTATTTGTCGGAGTTCATTCCTGATATGGGTTTCCCAAAATCGCTGGGTCTTGACAATGAAAAAATAATTGTCGTGCTTAGGCCGCCATCGGATACCGCACACTATCGCTCCGTAGAGTCCGATCGGTTGATGAAAGATGTGCTCGCTCTACTTGATGCCCGCAGCGATGTGCAGCTTATCGTTACCCCACGGACATCGGAGCAGAAGAAATTTTATAGCACACTCGCAGCGCAGTCATTCGGTAAGATGATCGTGCCAATGCGAGCAGTCAGTGGCGCAGATTTGCTTTATTTTTCGGACCTCGTGATAGGCGGTGGTGGCACGATGAACCGCGAGGCCGCAGTGCTGGGCGTTCCCGTAGTGAGTATCTTCAAAGGCGCACTCGGAGCGGTGGATGACGAACTGATCCGGACAGGCAAAATGACAGAACTCGTATCCGCGGTTGACCTTATGCCCTTTTTCCACAAGCGCGACATGAACCTCCGTCCGCAAGCCTCACATGAGGTTCGCGACGCAATTATCCGAACAATAGAGGCTCTCGCCCGAGCATAATCTGAACCCGTTTTAAACCCGATAAACGGTTTCCGAATATTCGCTGTTAATTTTATTATGCGAATTAATTATTCCAAGTGGATTCCGAACGAGAGCGAGACTGCGGAAGATCACGTCAAGAAACTTCTGGAGCTCTTCAACCAATTGCTGTTGCAAACCTCCGGCGATGTGAATGAGTCGCTCGAATGGATGCAATATTTGCAAGAGCAATACAATATTTTCGGGCCCGATATGACGCTCGATATGTTCAAGGATTTGCTCAAAGAGCGTGGCCTCATCGAAGAGAACGAGAAGGCGATGCTGAAGCCTACTCGTAAGGCTGTCCAGAATATTCGCCGCGATGCGCTGCTCGAGATGTTCAAATCGCTGAAGCGCGCACCTTCGGGCTCGCATGACACACCACACTCTGGCTCCGGTGTCGATCGTACGAGCAACACGAAGCCCTATGCCTTCGGCGATCAGACTTCTAACATCGACTTTACACAAACAATACGCAACGCACAGAAGCGGGCGCTTGCCGAAGCTTCCGGCGTCGATGATCCATCACTGATCGATCATTTGCATTTATCCGAAGAAGATATCGAGGTCTATGAAACGGAGCATCAGACGAGTTGCGCAACCGTGCTTATGATCGATATCTCGCACTCGATGATACTCTATGGTGAAGATCGAATAACGCCTGCCAAAAAAGTTGGACTCGCA
>JBDTCS010000332.1:0-5344 GCA_039923455.1 Kapaibacterium sp. (SeqCode)
TAGATGTCGATGCGGGATTGGGATAAGCATTGAGGGATGACTTTTCGGCGATGACTCCCTGAACCGAAACGTTCGAAGCATACTTCAACTCCGATAAACCTTCGGGCGAAGAAAACCAGGCGTTGCCTTCACGATCGAAGGCGACACTATAAACTGTGGTGCTTGTAAGCAGTGGTGAGTTCGTGTTCGAATATCCAGTCAAAAAAACTCGAGACTGGGCGTTGTACACAACGACCTCAGAAGTATCCAAGCCACCTGCGAACCATAACCGTCCGTAGCGATCAAACTTCATCGAGCGAATGATTGGAAATGCAAACAAACTGGATGTATCATTGAACCAATTTGTTCCGTCAAATTCACTAAGTCCACCAGGTTGCAACCATCCTTTGTGTCCGACCCACACATTGCTCTCCTTATCACATTCCACAACCGAAGACTGGTTAAACTTTGGAAGCGGCTTTCCCCCAAGGGTATAACGACTCCAGGTGCTTCCATCGAATTTTCGAAGACCGCCGGAGAACTGATTGTTTGAATCATGGAACTGCATTCCTAGTCCCCAAATAATGCCATTGGGAGCGACCGTCATCGACCACGTCTGTAAACCAGAATGAGCTACATCCTCCGGTGTGAAATCGTACGTGGTCCAATTGTGACCATCCCATCGATGAATCTCCGAGTAGGCCCAGTAATCGGGTATATTCCCAGGAATATGGATAACGAGGGATCTGCTTGAGGTCCAGATATTTCCTGACGAATCACAGACTATACTAAGATATTCGCGAACCGCGGAAAAAGAATCCTGCACAGCCAAAGCATGCCATCCTGTCTCAGGATCGAAATAGCAAACACCGAGTTTCCCGGCAGTCCAGATACGACCTTGCCGATCTCGCGTCATCGCATTCACGGTGTCATAGACTAATCCATCGGCTTTTGCAAAGTTGTGCCATAAGGCACCATCGAAGCGAGATACACCGACACCTTGTGATGGCTGATTCGCGGCCCACAATGTTCCTGAGCCATCAAAGGTAAGGCAGTAGCGCTGATAGGGAAAATCATTGTACGGGAAAGTGACCCATTGAGGAGTCTGAGCAACACAGATGCGCACCACAAAAAAGCACGCGAAAAAAGAAACTATGAATGTCAATTTTGCGGTACGCATGTGGAGTGTTCTTAATGTTTCACAACAATACTTCCGGAGGAGACAATCTTATCTCCCACCAGTCGATACGAATATACGCCGGAGAGACCCTTAGGGTAGTGCGTTCACGCAACTTTGCGGTTATGCTCTAACGACGTGAAATAATCAATTTCGACTCACCCACGAACCGGCCGTAAAAAGTGAAGAGGCACCGACTTGTATCCCTGGAGTTCGAGATTATCTCAACTTGCTTAGAGAACCCTCCTGCTCGGTGACCCTCCTCTTGAAAACGAATCTGAAGACTCGTTGAATCACCTGGCAGAAGCGTGCTGTCTTTGAGCATGGCGAGGGTACATCCGCAAGCGGGATACACTGCTTTTATTCGGAGCGCAGAATCTCCTGCGTTGTGGAGTACAAAAAAATGTTCGGAGTAACCAGTGTTAGGTATCGATCCAAAATTTGCAGAGCTGGTGTCGATGACGAGTAGTGGCCCGTGTTTCACTATACCACTCCCTGAAAAATCAAACCCGCAGCAAATTCCGAATACGACAACTAAGAATAGAAAGTGTTTCATGGTTGATGGTAACATAGTAGTGATCGTGGAGTCTTGGTAAAGTTTGGTGTGCGTTGTTAGTGAGCAACTAAGATTTTGGCAAGCCCGCGTGTGGCACCCGATGTTGCGATGACTGTGTATAGTCCAGATCGTAGCGAAGATAGATCCACTTCCGAAACCCAATTCCCAAACGATCCTCGTTGTGCTGAACTTAATTCGTATAGCGAGTTTCCATTTAGATCGCATATACTAAGAGTAGGATTGGATGCAGAATTCGAAGTCGCGCCATGCAAAATCACGTCGAAAGATGTGACGCCCGAAGTTGGATTCGGGTTTACAGAAATAGTAAAGGTTCCATCTGTCGGCCTATCTAATTCTTGAGTCTGCTTCGTTGATCCGTCACTCGACCAATAGTTTGGTGACTCTGTGATCGGTTGCCTGTAGCAGCGATCTCGGGCAACTACGAATACAGAGTGAGCGTCAGGGAAAGCAAGTGCCGAATAACTGGTGGAGGGGTGCATGAAGAGTGGATCGGGCGGGACCAATCGCCACCATTTACCGCCAGTCTGCGTACGCAGCACTACGCCACTATCTCCTGCAATGTATCCAGTGCTATCATTTGCAAACCGGATATCGCGAAGGTATTGCTTTGTCATGCTCGATGGACTACTCCAAGTCATACCGCTATCTTCGGTTCGCAGGATAAGGCCTCTTGCACCACATGCGAATCCGCACTTGGCGTTTACAAAACATAACTTAGATATTGGGTCCTTTCTTTCGAGCACAATGCTCCAAGTGGCTCCGCCATCGACTGAGCGATACATTGCGCTCTTAACGACTGCGGAATCCCGCACTTCATGCAGGCCCGAATCTACCGCACCAATAGAATCCACGACTAAATAGGCAGAGTAAGGATCCGCGAAACTCATACAACGCGCATGCTCGCCGGGCCGAAGCGGTAATGCGTTTGAAGTTATAGTCCGAAAATCGGAAGATAGCAAATAGTACTGAGAATCCGTAAGCCCGAAGAGCTGCCCGTTTTGGAAATCCTTCCATCCAAACTGCAGTATAGTCGGTGGGCTCGCGAATTGATGAAAATTTTGTGGTGTGATTGCTTTCAGGCGTAAGGCGGTCTCGGTCGCATGGAGTGTGTTGTGTGTGATAGACAATATAGTCCCGTCGCGCATCCCAAAAACTCCACTAGTATCCGATGTCAAAAAGAATGATGAGATAGAATTGGAATCGTGCGTTAGGAGAGCTCTCCACGTCGTGCCGGAATCATCCGTGAAATAGATTCGATCTGCAAGCGCGATCGCACCGTGCGCTGGCGACGAAAAGTCAATCAGTGCAGTTTCTCTTGTTTCACCTAAATGATCATTCTCGATGAACGGGGCTCGGTGAAGCTCAGTCCAGCGCTTTGATGAGCTATCCGATACAAAGATCAACCCTGGTTCACCAACTGCGTACCAATTCGCGCCGATTCGCACAACCGATTGTATGAGCGTTTTCGCCACGGACTCCCAAGCTATTGGCCCTGCAACGGGAAGCTGATTGTGCGATGATGTTCTTTCGTGAGCTGGCAGCCATGACCTACCACTATCTTTGGAAACGAGGGCGGCCAGAGTATCGGAATAGGCCCTCACAGTCTCAAGGTGCTTCTCGCTTATGGATGATTCAATCGCAGTTAGTCGTGTGTTCCCGTGGTAAACTTGATGCCATGTCCATCCATGATCAGTGCTGCGAAGAATATCGCCCGGGTAACGCACGATCAACAACGTTCCATCGGTAGTGCCGGAAATAGCTTCGAAGGAGTCATCACCAACAGACTGCCAAGATTGCGCGCACGATACTACAGGATCGGTAAATAGAAGCGCAAGAGAAAACAGGCAGCAACTAATCACTTTCGACATCTCGGCTTGCGTTTACCTTTTAATAAACCTCGCGTGAGATACGCCGTCGGTCACGTAAAAAACACCCCTGTGCAAGCTGGCGATATTTAGCTTCCCGGACTGCCAAGCGCAAGCGTAAATTCGACCAAGCACATCGACAACATACGGTCGGCCCTTCGCGCCGGTAACCGTCAGTTCATTTGTCGCGGGATTGGGATAGACTGCGATCAGCTCAGCCAAAAATTTCGAAAGCGCATTCACCACGCTTGAGGGTTGATTCACTATGAAAGCTCGCTGGGCTATGTTGCTCCGGTTCGATTTGCTGAAGGCCTGTAGACTGATATTGTACTGTCGACCTGTCTGGCCGCCTGGACTAGTATCGACTAAGTTGATTAGGTGATAGGAAGTAGCTATCACGTTCGTGTCTCTCACAATTGTGGTATCGGTCAAATTAGGGTATCCCGAAGTCGAAATCGAAATCGAATACCGAGACGCGCCTGGCACCGCATCCCATGTAATATCGAATGTCTTGGGAGCAGTCGGAGGACTGAACCGCGGATACGTGATATTCGGAAGACTCAGAATACCGTTGGGCTGGTAGACGAGTGCTTCCCCGCTGCATGAGGTGATTACCGCATGATTTGTGTCAGGATACGCGACGTCACCGAGGATATCCACCCCTCCCGCATCGAAAGTAAAATCTGATGTCATTTGTGTCCAAGTCGTCCCTCCATCCGTTGTACGAAGAATGAGACCATAATCGCCACACGCAATGCCGTGTAAAGAATCGGCGAACGCGATGCCATGTAGGCCAGCAGAGCTCTTGAAGTATTCCGATGATGGAAAATACTGACGGGAGAAAATATTCGACCACCCCAGCCCGCCGTCCGTCGTTTTGTCAATCGTAGCCGTACCCCCCCCACTGTCGCTGCTGAAACCGCTCACAAAGCCAATTAACGGAGTTTGGAATGCAAATTTCGTAATTGTTTTCTTCGTTTGAAACCCGGAGTCCCAAGTGATTCCAAGGTCAGTCGTTCGATATATCTTACTGTCCCGAAACGGTGAGGATATTAATGACGCCACCAGAAGAGTGTTATACGTTGGATAGGCAACGATGGTATTCTGAAGGTTTGTAACATCAGAATAAAGCGGAAAAACTGGACTCGAAACTGGCTGCCACGTAACTCCTCCGTCAGAAGAATGGAGAGAATGCTCTCCAGATAGCAAAACAACAATATGTTTGCTATCGAGCGAGGCCATATTTATAACATCGTTCCGCGGTTTTGTGGAATCGAAGGAGCCAAGTGCGGTGTCCGTCCATGTGACGCCGCCGTTCATTGAGCGGAGAATGTGACCACCAGGTGGGAATGGTGGCTTGCCTTTTAATTTTGGCGCGTTGCACCCGAGCAGGATTACATCATGCGCAGGATGCACGAAGCCACTGATTGAATATTGATGATCGATACTGTAGCGTTTTGCCGTATCAATAAATCCATAGGTCCACGAATCCCAATAGTCTCGACTTAGGGCCGGATGGAAGCCGTCCGGAACAAAGAGGTAGTCTTCCGAGTCCTCAGCCGTAATCTGGTATGTTCTGGTAAATCCGCTATTCGCAAAGAGTTGCTTGTGCAACCAAAATGATTGGGCGGATGCGAGCACCGGGAAAAAACAGATGGACAAGGTCAGCGCGGTGACGATTCGTTTGATCTTCATGGCGTTAATTGAAAAAACATGGTCAGCGAATACAGGCTCCTATTGCTTGAT
>JBDTCS010000333.1:0-19913 GCA_039923455.1 Kapaibacterium sp. (SeqCode)
TAAGATTGTGCCGGGTGAGACCGCTGTTATCGGTGGCTGCGTAATGCGAAGCTTCGTTTTGCCAAGGGCACTTGATTGTGAGGCGATGGACCATCCGTTCTGCGGTGTACAAGATACGTTGGTCAGAACATTGTCATCAAACGTGATCTCCAGATCGATCGAGTTGAGATTTTCGGCCCCCCGAACGGTGTCGAGTATTTGTAAGATAATCTCAGAGGTGTCTCCGGCATTTGTCGTGATCGTTCTCGTGGAATCACGTGTAAGTATCGTGAGTCTTGCAGCTTCGTGCTTCGGATCTACCTTGGTGTTTAACGCATCTACGATATTTGGCAATCCGCCTAGACTTCCTCCGGTGCCGAGATCGATTCCTTCGGGGGTGTAGATTGCTGAGGCCCCGACGCCATTTGGATTCGAAATTATTCCGAGCGTTTTCTGGTCGATTCGCGCAACATACAAATTTCCGTCCGGGCCTGGTCGTATGAATCCCAACACTGTTACATCCGGAAAGCGATACTCCGAGCTTTTGATCGTTAGTGGATCGTGTGAAGAAAGATCATACTGATAAATCGACTCTAAGTCTCCCCAGATGGACACGTATAATTTTGAATTATCCGGTGAAAAGGAGAGACCGTAATATGTCTGTCGCGTGGTCAAGCTTGTACAGTTTGAAACTCGTCCGGTTTTAGAATCAAAATCGAACAACTCGAGGACTCCTATACTACCGTATACACAATCGGCAATCATTTTTCCATTTGGAGAGGCGACCATGCAACCGATCGTATTATTATTATCGAGTTCATGAACAGAGCCAACACTCGATACCACCGGGGTCGGATTCACTCCGGCAGCAGTCACACTATATGCAACAAAATCGTTTGAGCCAAATGCATGCGCGAGAACCCAGAAGCCCTGTCCATTCGGCTGTGGTATTGCGGTTAGCTTTTCCGTTGCCGGTTGAAGTAGTAAGACATTTTTGATGGTAACATCTCCTAACCCCCCGTTTAAATTCATGTCCACGACGGAATAACAGACTCCCTTGTTAGGTCCGGAATAACCACCCTGATCGGAAGTAAAGAGATAGTACTTCGAAGGGTCGCCGGGAAATGGAATTATGGTACCCGATTGCGTGCTACTCTGGTCCCCATTCAGTCCCAAGCCATTTGGCATTGGAAGATCGTTCTTGTTCCAAACCGTTTTACCATCGCTATAAAAAAGCGTCTTTCCCGTACACCTGTCAGCAATGCTGGCGCTTCCTTCTGGTTGGTTGAGTGCACTCCCAATAATTGGAGTTGGCGGCGTTGTGCGAAAATCGAGTCCCGCATGTTTTCCAAAATGCCACGCGTAATTCTCCTTTTGAGCGTGAGCGCAACGAGGCGTGATCCATATTGTAACAAGAAGAAAAACAGTAACGAATCTGCTGCGCAGAGGAACAGAATTGTGAACGACAATAAACCTTGCCATGAGAGTTGTACCGGTTTGTTATCGTCTCAATATTGCCTTCGTAGTTGTGCTCCCACCATTGGCCTCGAACGTGATAAAGTACAATCCATCTGCATTGCCACGAAGGTTGAACGGCGTTTGCTGTTCGCCTATGTTGCCCGGCGCAATCGTCGAGAGCAGCACTGTGCGACCCATTGCATCTGAGACGCGCAGTTGCAGGGGAGTCCGTTCGGTCAGGTTGTAACGTGTGATAAACTCACCATCCGAACTCGGGTTAGGAAATACGGAGACCGTGCTAAGTAAAGGTACCCTATTGAGATAATTGCGAATCGTCGGATCACCGCAAATGGAATTCACATGTACCACGACTCCACTATCGACAGTCAGCGAGCCGAACGTACACGATTCGAACGATGGATCAAGCGCATTAAATTTGACACTCGATAGTCGAAGCATCGTGTGATCAGAATCACCGACCGTCGTGCGATACTTGACTTTTAGAACGATCACGCCTTTCGGTATCGCCGTGTTCGTGGGTTGCGAAATGCGAATTTTGGTTTTGCCAAACACATCCGTTTTCGATGTCACGCTCCAACCATTCACGGAAGCACAACTAATATCAGTCATCACATTGTCGTTGTAACTTAACTCGATATCAGTGGTGGTTAGATCATACGCAGCGCGGACACTGTCAAGTATCTGCAACTGAACCTCTGAAGTGTCGCCGGCATTCAACGTGATACTGTGTGTGGAGTCAGCAGCCATTAAAGCCACTCGAGCATTCTCATGTGTGAATCTGCTTTTATAAAAGGCATCCACGATATTTGGCAGTCCACCGGTGGAAGCTCCCGGTGCGATCGAGATTCCATTCGGCTCATAGATTGCGAGTGCACCCGAACCGTTAGGATTTGAAATGGTCCCCAGATAATTGCTACCGACTCTCGCAACATACAGTTTGCCTTCCGGCCCAGGACGGATACATCCGAGTGCTACAGTCTCGGGAAACACATACTCCGATATGCTGATCGTGAGTTGATCATTCGAGGTGAGATCATATTGATAGATTGCGGTTCCAGGGAAGATCCACATCGACGCATACAGCTTCGTATTATCCGGAGAAAAGGATAGACCATAGTAGGTCTGTCTGGTTGGAAGCGAAATGAAGTTCGAGACGATGCCGGTTTGATTGTCAAAATCAAAAAGTTCAAGAATTCCGAGGTCGCCATAGATACAATCGGCGATCTTTTGACCGTTAGGGGATGCCACCAGATATCCAATCGTGTTCTCATAATTGCCCGTATGCACTGTGCCGATTCTTGAAACAACGGGGCTTGGGTTTACGCCGGTCTTTGTAACTTGATAGGCCACGAAGGCATTCGAACTCCATGCATGCATCAAAAGCCAAAAGTCTGAGCCGTTGCAATTGGGGATTGCGGTTAGTTTCTCCGTAGCAGGTTTGAGTACCGAAATATTTTTTGTTGTGACATCACCGAGTCCGCCATCGAGTGACATATCAACGATAGAATAACAGATGCCTTTATTGGGGCCGGAGTAACCACCTTGATCGGATGTGAAAAGATAGAACTTCATAGAATCGCCTGGCATCGGCACGATTGTACCCGACTGTGTGCTGCTCGCGTCGCCATCAAGCCCGAAGCCGTTTGGCATCAACACATTATTGCGATTCCATACTCTCGTCCCATCCGTATAGAAGAGCGTCTCACCGGTCCACCGATTCGCTATGCTTGCGCTACCTTCGTTTGTATTGAGTGAACTGTTGACTATCGGAGTCGGTGGAAGCGTTCGGAAATCCAATCCCGCACCGTTGCCGAAGTGCCATGCATAGTTCTCCTTTTGAGCAAACGCAACACTCTGAACGATCAGAAGTGTGAATAAGATGAGCCAGAAGCTCCAAAGCAGTAACCGTAATTTCTGCATATGCTTAGTGTGTCAATGTGAGTTTGCGTGTCACGCGTTCGCCGGAGGCAACTATCTCGATTAGATAAATATCGTCCGAAAGCCCAGCCAAGTGTTGCGAAATAGTTTGTTCGCCCGAGAGCAACATTGGATACGCGTGTTCCTGAACAGTACGCCCCTTGCTATCGGTGATACGTATCGAGATGGGACTTGCTTCCGATAGTCGAAATCGGACGGTTATGTCACCGCTCGAACTCGGATTAGGATTGATCGAGACACCATCAACGAGCGTGAGATGGTTGAGCGAATTTCGAATCGTTGGATCACCGCATCGGTTGTTCACCGTTAGTGCGACGATGGTGTCAGATTCCAGAGCCGCAAGGTAGCAAGTCTCATACGCTGGATCATCAATGTTAAATGTGCTCTGTGCAAGCGTCACGTTCGTGTGATCGAGATCACCGATCGTTACATGATAACCGGCTTCAAGGAGCTCTGTTCCGGCAGGAATCAGCACACCTGCTGGGCTCGTCAACTGGATGATAGTTTTGCCAATTCCGAGAGTGCTCTTCGAAATGCTCCAGCCATTCTTCGGTGTGAGGGTAGTATTTGTCAGGATGTTATCATTAAAGCTTAGCTCCAAGTCGAGCGTCTTGAGTCCGAGCGATGCAGGTACATCATCAAGCAACTTGAGCTCGAAGAGCGCAATCTCGCCAGCGTTACGAGTCTCTTTATTTGTAAGGTCATCAGCAAGCAGCGCAAGCTTTGCAACAACCACAGGAGTTTTGGCAATACCCTTTAACTGTATATCCGTAAGTTGATTCGGGCCAATCGAATGCACATGCAGCGCACCCGAGCCGTTACCCGCTAGCGATTGATCATACATGATATTCACGATCAACGAATCACCGGAGTTGAGCGCTAAGGGAAGTGTTGGTAAATTCAGAATCGAAAATTGTTGTCCTCCATTTGCGATAAGCAGCGAATCAATTGTCGCAGGACCGCAACCGTTGAATCGGATGACAACACGCTGAGTCACCGGTTTACAATTCTTCGGCACGAAGTTCGAATCCTGAATCGAGATCGAAAGTTGCGATGCGGTCGATGGTGCATTCAGCGCATCGAGAATATTCGGCAAGCCGCCTGTGCTCGTCCCCGGGGAAAGGTTAATCGCAGTTGGATTGTAGGTCGGAGTACCAATCGGCCCATTCGGGTTAGAGATTTCGCCAAGCAGGTTCTCCTCAAATCTCGCTACGTACAAATTCCCATCGGGACCGGGGCGAATGAAGCCTAGCGATACATCATCACGATACTGAAATTCCGTAGCTAAAATTGTGGGTCCATTTCCCGACGAGAGATCATATTGATAGACAGACCCTCCTGTAGATTTCCAGGTTGTGACGAACAGATTCGTATTATTTGGGGAGAAACAAATGCCATAGCAGCTATCGTGAGCGCTCAAGGAAATAAAGTTGGAGAGCGTCCCACTCTGATTGTCAAAGTCGAACAGTTCGAGTTTACTTTCCGGACCAAAGATACACTCGGCAATGCGAGTGCCATTAGGCGATGCAACCATGCAGCCAATCGTATTAAAAGGATCTCCCGTATGTATGGAGCCGATCTTCGACCCAATTGGCTTTGCCGATAGACCGGTTGGAGTGAGGAGATATGCAAGCGTCGAGTCGCTATTCCATTTGTGAAAAAGAATCCAATAATCGCGTCCGTTGCAATGGCGAACCGCAGTGACTTTTTCGGTTGCGGGATTGAAGAGTGGAATATTCTTTAGCGTCACATCGCCACGTCCACCATCGAGCGACATATCGACAATAGAATATGCAGCACCTTTACTTGGACCATCGTAACCACCTTGATCGGTCGTAAAGATGTAATATTTTTTCGGATCGCCCGGCATCGGAACAATGGTGGCCGATTGAGTGCTGCTTGCGTTTCCCCAAAGACCGCTGCCATTCGGCATCGAGATGTTAATCCGACTCCAAACCGTGACACCGTCGGTATAAAAAAGCGTCTTACCCGTTAGCGGATCGGCAATGCTTGCGCTGCCTTCGAATTGCGCCATCGCGCATCCCGTGATCGGGGTCGGAGGAGTAGTACTGAAATCAAGACCAGCATGATCACCGAAATACCAGCGATAATTCTCCTTTTGAGCAAACCCATTTTCCGGGGCGAGCGACAGAAGTGTGGTAAGTAAAATCCCGAGGCAGAACGAACGGTAGCGAAGGTGCATGTTGAAAATTGGGTAGAAAAGAAGCAACCCCTCCATCAAAGTACACAACTTAGGTATGATAAATAACACCTGAGTCGCCCAAAGGTAACAGCTTTTGAGAGGAAATCTTAGAACATAGTGTTTTTTGAGTAGTGGGCGTGAGTCGGATTCCGTACTCGGGAGGGATGAGTCGATCAATTTTCGGCACAGGTACCGCAGCTGATGGATTAGCGAAACCAGTAGGTCAGATCTCATCTCCGTTGTTTTGCTGGGAATCGAAAGGGATGATCTGCGTTCAGTTAGGGTATCCGAATCAATTGACAGGAGCCACTGGAACCGCGACTGACCGACTTTCCGAACCTATAGCCTCACGTATGAAGTATGAGAAAATACATAATTGTGGTGGCCTTGCTCTTAAGTAGTATTAATAGTTTAGCCCAGCGAAGAGTAGAGGCCCCAACAAGCACGGGATGTTTTAGGCAAATCCATGCGCCAATTTTGTACGCTCCCCCTCTTCACTCTGATATGCCACTCGATGCGCTGCACGGTTATATGTATTTTGATAGCTTGTCCCGCTCATTCACGGGTTGGAGCCAGGTCGATTCGTTCGCAACGCTGATCACTGGCAATGATACACTCAAGCACTTTCTAAAGTATCGCTTTGCGATGTCGAATTATGACGATATTCTTTTCAGCGAATACTTGAATTTTGGGCAGACAGTGAATTCTATGTACAAAACTACGCCTGGTTATATCCTCCAAAAGTTGACTGAGCGAGAGAACCTGATTCTTGGATCCCGAAATAAAAAAATCATGCTTACTCACGCTTCGCTAATCTTACATTTGAAGATTACTAGCGTCCATCTTGAATGGGACTCTCTGGCTCACATCCCGGTTTCCCCATTGGTGCAACAATGTATCACTGCTCAGGTATTAGATACGATTAAAGGTATGCACTTCCTGAGTCACACCACGTCCAGTGGCACGTTCCTGAGCACACCGTCGATATTGATTAACTTTTCGCTCTCTCCACTTTGGGGTAAGGGTCCTACCGAATCTCATCTGAGGACTGGGGTTGACTACCGAGATTCCGCTAACGTAGTTTCGCCCTGCGTGAATTGTTTTGGTACAAAGAGTTTGATTCCTGGATCAGAGTATATCGTATTCTTAGGGTCTCAAGCATTGGATTTTGATGGAATCAACTCCTACTATGATTACTGGCCGATGAGTTCATTTGAACCGCAGGGCGGAATATTCCCAATAGTTGGTGGAAATGTAATTGACAGTTCGAACTATTGGGGTTATGGCACAAGCGTTTCTTTGAGTGGGTTTGAGAGCTCACTTAGGGCAGATATTCTCGCGATCAGTCAGCCTTAAATTTAATTGTTTAGTGCAGAGGGGAAAGGGAGCGCTTGGTGGGGAGCTGAACTTGGGGTTTCCCACGTGCGTAAGGTACTCTTAATTCTAAAATACTTTTGTGTGATACCCCGAAAATATGCTATATTAGGACTGTAGAGAATTTTGACGCGTACAGAAACACAAGAAATCAGAAAATCTCGAGCCTCTTGGTCCTGCAATGCCGGTGGGTCATTCACCGGTTTTACCACAAATATGATTGGTTCAAAAGTTTCTATTCAATTACTGTTGTTCCTATTCGGAATGTGGGCTTGTGTTTCGCGTGTGAATGCCCAGCCCTTTTGGGCTATTGACGATGCGGGCCTTACAGTAGTCAACCCGTCGGGAACGACCAACTCGCACATAGATAATGGAAACACGAGTTATCCTGCGAACCCGTCAACTGATAGCTATATGAATGTCTCAGGAAGTGTTGCTTGCGGTGTCGGGTTTGATCTATCCGCACACGCCAACTTTATCTTGCCGAACGAGAACACCCTGTCCGATGATTGTTCATCACTCTTCCTGCGTGCCCATTATTTAGAACAGGGCGGAGAATACAGAAAGGCTTATGACACCGGACGATACTATATCGAGCACTGCGCGAATACTTCACATTCAGCGAACGGGTTCAGTATTACCGGCGGAGGTGTACAATTCATGAGCAACGATAACATGCGTTGGCTCGATTACCGTGAGTGGTTGAAGACAGTGCTCTATCTCGATACTACGTCGGATGCACTGATCTATTATTGTACTGATGCGGCTGAAATCGTTGGAACATTTGCGTACGTAACTCCTAAAGGCCGGGACTACAACGGTGCTATCGCTGTAATTGATTTTTTGTTAAATGAAAAGCATTGTAGCGACAACAGGACATCGCTCTTCGAGTCACGTAAGGGCTTTCGTCAGGATCAACTTTCTGACTGGCAGGACACCGTGAAAAATCCTGAACTCACTCCCTTAGATACATTAGAACCCAACATCGACGATCTGGGATTAAAGATTCTTCGAGGCAAACCTTCGGGCGTGAGCATGTTGCCGCTTCGATCGAAGCAGAATATTCTGCAGTTGCGAGTGAGTGCATCTCCGTTTGTTATCGAGACAGAACTGATGTTCGAGCTATCGCAACCGGTTGCGCTTAAGATCGATATTCTGGATGTACTCGGTCGTGAGGTTGGGCATCCCTCGATTGGTCAACTCTTTGCGCCGGGGAAACATCTTGCGAGGGTGAGTGGAAAAGATATTCCATCGGGTACGCTCTATGCGCGACTCACCGCAGCAAATGGGGAAGTGCGGACTGTTAAGATGGTGAAGAGAAAGTAAGAGGTTGGTGGGGAGCTATGTTAGTGGCTCCCCACTTTTGCATATCAGTGTTGCTTGCTCTCGCGGTGTTGTTTACGCAATTACCAAACTTGCTCGCTCGATCCATTGTGCGAGGAGGCTTCGGAGTTGATCTTCACCGATCGAAGTTTTTGGGCAAGGCTCCATTCGAAAGCGCATGTTTTGGTATCGCGCTTCGTGGGAGAGTGGATTGTCTTTGAACTCTGGACGAAGTATTGGTCCGCCTTCGTGAATGTTGTCGAAGACCCAGTGCACATTTTCTGTGCGTTCCAAAGTTGTGAGTTGTTCGGCAAGTCCGGTCAAGTCAACGCGCGGGCGAATTGTTTTGCCCGGTTTTCCGACACGCGTTTCGTATTTGTATTCGAACTCGGCGTAGCCCATCCCGCTCACGAACGTAAGCACCGCACTCGACTTTGCCCGCGAAAATGCTGCGTAATAATGCAATGGTCGGGGAGTGTGAATGATCGAAAGATCGAGCGCCGCATTTTCCTGAATCCGCGCTTTGCCGGAGTCAATGAACTCGATATCTTCCATTACTTCGGTGAATTCATTCTGCCAAAGTCCGCGATAATCTTCGAGCTGCTCCAGCCAAAGTGCGAAGTGCGACAAAAAGAATTCGAACTTACGCTCAGCAACTTCATGCTCAATCGAGCTATCGGCTAACTCACCAAATGGAAGACAAAACGTCGTGCGCTCGATGTGATTGAGCAGCGCACAAATCTTGAGTGCCTTCATTCCAGCGGTAGTCGTAAAATCAAACTCGCGGAAATCACCCAGCAGAGCAGCTGCTTCGAGTTCTTCCTGATGACGTTTCGCGATAGGGGAATAGAGCGCAGTCCAAACCGCAAGGAATCCATCGATGTCCCAATGATTGCAGGTAACGAATCTCGGCTTCACACCGAGCTTGGCTTTTTCCTCTGCGTTCAGGTGCAGCCACTTAAAGACGGCCTCAGTGCTGGTAGTTGATCGAAGCGATTCGGGCACGCGATCCTCATAAAAATGAGCGAGCACGAGTCCGCGATGATAATGGGAATCGACGATCAGCAATTGATCATCGGAAATTTTGTGCGCTTGAGCGTACGGAATATATTGTCTCTGGCTGGAATCCAGCATACATCGATTGAGATCGTTAAAACATGGCTCCCACAGCCCAAAACAAAGCTCGGGAGCCCCTTGGGGCAAGCAGAAAAGTGTAACAGCGAAAGAGGGGTTTTGGGTTCGGAGCCGTGACTACCAACACGCACTAAATCTCCGGCGAAAGATGTGGTCAGTAACGCAGCATTCCGTTCGCCGCGCAAGGATTGGTCAATGCCAATATACCCTTCCCCTCTACAAAAAGCCGTATTTTTGCACGACTGATTAGTCGCTCTCACTATTAGGTAATGAAAATATAATGGATTCAGCAGCGCCAAAATATAAACGCATTTTGCTTAAGCTCTCCGGCGAGGCCCTTATGGGCGACCAGGAGTACGGTATTGATTCTAAGGTGATCGAACAATTCGCTCTGGATATTATCGAAGCGATGTCGCTTGGTATCGAAATGGCGGTGGTTGTTGGAGGTGGAAATATTTATCGTGGTGTCGAGTCGAGTGTTGATGGAATTCAGAAAGTGCAAGGCGATCACATGGGAATGCTCGCGACGATGATCAACGCACTCGCGTTGCAGAATGCGCTCGAATCGAAAAACGTTTACACGCGACTAATGTCGGCAATTCCGATGATCCAAATCGCGGAGCCATTTATTAGGCGCAAAGCGATTCGCCATTTAGAAAAGGGAAGAGTGGTGATCTTTGGTTGTGGTACCGGCAACCCGTACTTTACCACCGATACGGCTGCAAGTTTGCGCGCTGTCGAGATTGACGCCGACGCTGTGTTCAAAGGCACGCGTGTCGATGGCATTTACGATTCGGATCCGGAGAAGAATCCGAGCGCGACCTTTTTCCCGTGCATTACCTACGCCGACATGCTCGCCAAAGGTATTCGCGTGATGGATCTTACCGCGATCACGATGTGTCAAGAAAACAATTTGCCGATCGTTGTGTTTAACATGAACAAGCGTGGAAATCTTAAGCGCGTACTGACGGAAGATGGCATCGGATCGAAAGTAGTCATGTCTTTATAATTTATGTAGCTCGCCTCACGTATGAGTGCGCGAGACTGAAAAACAATTTTTTGCCCTTTTTAGAATTTGGTTATGATTACAACGAAAGCAATTATTCTTGAGTGTGAGACGCGCATGAAAAAGGCGATCGATGCCTGCAATCATGAGTTCACAAAGATCCGCACCGGACGTGCATCGACCGCATTGCTCGATAGCGTCAAGGTGGAAGTCTACGGTAGCATGATGTCGATCAATCAGATCGCAAACATGTCGGTGCCCGATCCGCACATGATCACGGTTCAGCCCTACGACAAAAGCTCGCTCGGCGCAATCGACAAAGCAATCAAAGCCGCAAACCTCGGACTCAATCCGAGCAATGATGGCAACGTTATTCGTGTACCAATGCCGCCACTCACGGAAGATCGACGCAAAGAGATTGTTAAGCTTGTCAAAAAATTTGGCGAAGAGGCAAAAGTCTCCATTCGCAATGCCCGCCGTGACGGAATGGAAAGTCTAAAGAAGGCGGAAAAAGATCAACACTTCTCCGAAGACGAACGCAAACGCGCCGAAGACGACGTCCAAAAGAAGACCGATCTCAACGTGAAGGAAATCGATGCCCTCGTAGCCTCGAAAGAGAAAGAAGTGATGGCGGTTTAAACTTCGTCTTAAGTGCAATTGGCAAATTATTGCGATAGCGAGATGCTCTCGATCTCGTCCGCGCAAAATTAACGCCCCCCTTTCAGGCTCAAAAAATAAAACGCTCGCTCGACCCAGGATTCCACCCGCTTCGCGGATTCTATCCTGGGCTGCGAGTACACCGCCACTTCGTGGCTAAGAGAAGCTGCCTTGATTTTTCGATCGAACGATACAAAGAAAATTGGGCTTTGGAATAGTGACTAAGTAACGAATTGTTCCGCGTTGCAATCCTCTTCTTTCTGTGGGAGGCATCGGTGCATTTGCTACCAGAATGTAATTCTGGATTATGGATTACCCCGAACCAAGGACTGCGGATATTGCGCCAATCCGTGTCGAAAAGATCAAGGGCTGCGCTGCTAAGCAGTCCACTTTACAATTTCAGACAATGGTCAAGATCTCCAGAACTCTAATTTCCTTTTGCTTCGCAATTCTCGTTTGTTGTGGATTCAGTTTTCACGACACGCTTGAAGCGCAATCCCGAATTGTTCAACTCGAGAAGCACAAACCCGCATCCAAGATCGCAAAACGTGAAGAGGGTAGCGCCTTCGAGCGAGGAAAATATTTCTATGATCGCTTGACGAGCGGCACCATCAAGGATGTTGATTCAATTCATAATATTGCTGCGAATGCGTACCAATCACTGAACAATCGCGCAGCGTTCAAAGCCGAAATGTTTACGACATGGCAGCCCATCGGAACTGGGCTCAACGGCGCTTGCAGCGGCCGAGTGCGCTCGGTAGCCTTTGATCCGAGCCACTCCGAGGTGGTATATATCGCGGCAACAGTGGGAGGTGTTTGGAAGACGAATAATATCGATGCCGATCCGTGTGTCTGGCAGCCGCTTACCGACCAGCTTCCGTCAACAGTTTGCACCCAGATCGCGATACCAACGAGTTCGCCAGAAACGATCTATGTCGGTACCGGCGAGACTTATCCGGGTTACGATGCATCGGATGGTAGGGGAGTATTCAAATCGACCGATGGTGGATTGAATTGGTCGAACGTCCTCTCGGCGAATAGAATGGGGACTACGTGCTCATTCGTCACGATCGATGCGAGTCACGAAAGCACTATCTTCGCTGGTGGTCCCGGGCACTATCACGATTACAAACACAACATCGATACCACCAAATCCGCAGGATTGTTTCGCTCGACCGACGCTGGCGCAACCTGGACTAAACTCACTCCCGAACCACAATGCTATCCAACCACAATAGCGATTGATCCGACAAACTCAGCACGCGTTTACGTCGGCAGTTATTATGGCAACTGTTTTCGTTCTACCGATGGAGGTGATACGTGGATAAAATTCGCGCCGCCGTTTACTTCGGCAGTGCATAACCCAGTGCTTGCAATCGCACCAAGCGCTACAAATATTCTGTATGCAGCCGCGGCAAACAGCGTGAACGACAACTCTGCCGGCATTTGCAGCAGTTCAGATTATGGCGTGACATGGACTCTGGTCAATAATATGTCGGATCCGAATCCGGAAAGCGCTACTCCGGAGTATTTAGTTGGGCAAGGAGACTACGGAACTGCGATCGTGGTCGATCCGACAGATTCAAGTACGCTCGTCGTCGGTGGTCGCGATATCTACGTCTCGGCCGACGGAGGCGTTAAATTTCAGCACTTAAGCAATTGGTTTGTGAGTACGAATGATCCGTCATATTCTCACGCGGATGTTCATTCGTTGGTATATAGTGGTACGAGACTATATTGTGGCAATGATGGTGGGCTTAGCCTCCTCGACGGCTATACTTGGTACAACGCCCAGAACGCAGGTCTGCCAACGTTGCAATTTGTTGGTATTGAGTCGGATAAGGCATTCACTTTCGTGCTTGGTGGTACGCAAGATAACGGAACTGATTTTAATCGGCTCCCTGGCAGTGAGTGGGCTGAGCTGCATGGAGGCGATGGCGGTCATCCGTGGATCTCGCCATTGGATGGTGGGAAGATGTTATCGACTTACGTCTATACGTCCATCTATCGATCAGGAGATAGTGGCCTAACATGGAGTGATGTTGTTGCGCCGGGATTTGACGGACTTGTTACGAATCAAGATTTGCTCGATGAATCCGCTCCATTCTATGCCGCCTATGATGCATCGCCCGATGGTTCGACGATCGCGTTCGGTGGCAATTCGCACATGTATATCAGCACGAATAGCGGCGATGATGGCTTTGCACTTCAGGGCAAACCTGCGATAGGCACGATTCGCTTCGTACGAGTTTCATCGCGAGATGCCAAAAAAATGTGGGCTGGTACAGATAGTGCGATCGCTCGAAGTACCGATAAAGGCGCGACTTGGAAAGTAACAACACTCTCTGAACCAGGCCAAGTTCTCGGTATCACGCCCGGTGCGGATGACAAAACGCTCTATGCAATCATCGGCGGAATTTCGAACGATAGCAATGCTCACTTTCAGAAGAGCACTGATGGAGGCGCGACGTGGCACACGCGAGCAACAAACTTCCCGCGAATACCGTCGCACTGTTTAGCTCGCGCAAAAAATGGAGCGTTGTTTGTTGGCAATGACTATGCGGTCATCACTTCAACGGATGATGGACTCACATGGTCCTTGCTTGGGCTTGGTATGCCGAGAGTGCAAGTCTATGATCTCAAGGTGAAAGGGCTGAGCGATGAATATCTTCTCGCAGGCACACATGGTAGAGGTGCGTATTGGCTCCCGCTAATTCCATCCGGCGTTGCGACAAACAGTGCTACAAATTTCAAACTCGGTGAGTGCACTCCGAATCCGGTGATGCATGCGAGTGCTGCAAAATCATCGATTGATCTTGATCTGACGAACGCCGCGAATCTTTCGCTCGGAGTTTTCGATGAGCTCGGACACGAAATTTTCGTGATAGCGAGAGATCATTTTGCACCGGGACATCACAGCTTCTCGATTCCTGTTTCCCAATTGCCAAGTGGAGAATATTTCGTAGTACTTACCACCGCGGGTCAAGGTGTAAGTAGAAAACTCACGATTGTGCGATAACCTTCCATGTTTTCAGTGCTCCGAAGCCTAAATCCTCAACTTGGGCTGCCGATCTATGTTTTGCGGCACCGAATCGTCCTTTCTTGGCCCAAACCCGTTCTACGAGCGAAACGTAATTGCCCAGGGATGTGGTTACAGAATAGTATGCCTGCGGTAATCATCTGTCTCTGAACGCCGACAAAAGCCCCGTCTGTTCTGTATTTGCTTTGCGGCATTTTTTGCTTCCGTTCTTTTTCGCGACCTTGTTATTTTTGTTTCAACCTCTTTTGATCATGAGATTTCTACGCGCCTCTAATTCCATTCTACGAGTAGTTCTAATTGTGTCGGTTGCATTTGGTGTGCAGCGTGCGTTCGCGCAAGGCGAGCGTGAAGATGACATGCGCGAGAGGGCTCGATTTTTCTTTGATCGATTGACGAGCGGCCAAATCAAAGATCCGGCGACGATACGCAGAATCGGACTCGAATCGTTTCAAGCAATGGATAATCGTGCGGCGATGAAGGCCGAGCAAACCACAACGTGGCAATCGGTCGGCACCGGTACGAACGGCGCGACGAGCGGAAGACTTCGCGCGGTCGCATTTGATACCATCGATGGAAAGACGGCCTATCTCGCTGCGGCGGTCGGGGGAGTTTGGAGGACGAATGATCTTACTGCGGCGAAAGTGCAATGGACTTCTATCGGAGATAATTTGCCAACGCTCGTTTGTTCCGCAGTCGCGATCGCTCCGAATGATCACAACACGGTGTATATCGGTACCGGTGAAAATTATGCTGGCGATGTTGCACCGGATGGTCAAGGTGTTTTTAAATCTGTCGATGGTGGATTGAACTGGACGAATGTGCTCACAGCCAGTATTGTTGGCACTGCGATAAATGAGATCGCCATTGATCCGAGAAATCCGAAATCCGTTTGGGTTGCCGCACCGGGTTCGTACTATCCGCTCACCGCACAATCCGATACCACAACCGCGCAAGGATTATTTCACACAACGAACGGTGGCACAACTTGGCAACGTATTGATTTAGGGCCGTCGTTCTTTGCCGTTGCAGTTCGCATTGATCCTAAGGAGTCAAAGCGAATTTATGCGTGCGGATTTCATGGCGAGCTGTATCGTTCAGCCGATGGCGGCAACACATGGGATCCTGCTTCGATTAATATCACAACTACGCCCGTGAATCCGCAGATTGCGATCGCACCGAGTTCTCCGAATGTGATCTACTACGCGGCCGCCTCGCAGCCACGCTTTTGGGGTTCTGCCGGTATTTATCGAAGTGCAGATTATGGCGTGACATGGGTCTTAGTAAATCCTGCATCGAACACCTCGAACCCGGCATCGCCAACGTACAATTATCTCAAGTATCAAGGGTACTACGGAAATTCGATTGCAGTTTCGCCGATTAGTCCGGATGCGATTGTCGTGGGTGGAGTCGATCTATTTGTTTCGGTCGATGGTGGTGTGACACTTGAGAAGTGGACCGATTGGTCTGCTGCGGTTACTTCGATTAATTATTCGCATGCAGATGTGCATCAGATCATCGCGACAAAGACAGCGATCCTATCGTGCAACGATGGCGGATTAACGATAGCCGATTTGTCATTCCAAAATCTTCAAACGACACGATCTGCAAATCTGCCGACGTTAGAATTTGTTGGTATAGACGCAGATCAAATGTTAACAAAGTTCATTGGTGGTACGCAAGATAACGGTACTGTGGTCTCCAACAGAATCAATCCGTCTTGGACGAACACTCGTGGCGGAGATGGTGGCAACACATGGATGAGTCAGAGTGGAGATACTGCCTTTGCAACATACACGCGTACGAGTATTTATCGTACGAATAGTGGTGGCCTTACCTGGAGCGACAGTGCAAATCTTTATGTCAGTCTCGCTACCAATTCAAGTCTTGTTTCGGAATCTGCGCCGTTCTATGCTGCCTATGATGTTGCGCCGGACGCAAACATTATTGCATTCGGTGGAAATTCGCACGTGTTCGTTTCGCGCAATGGAGGCAAAGATGGCTTCCTTCGTACCGGTTCACCTTCGATTGGGAAGATCACGTGTGTTCGCGTATCAAAATATTCTGCCCAAAATATGTGGGCAGGGACGACTGGGTTTATTGCGCGAAGCACGAATACCGGTGTGAGCTGGACGCTCGTCGCAACGCCTGCGATTGGAGATGTGACGGGCATCGTACAAGGTGCCGACGATAGAACGCTTTACGCTACCGTTGGCGGTTTGTCCGATGATCCGAGTGTGCGATTTCTCGTGAGTAATGATGGCGGCGTGACCTGGTCGCATCCGGCCTATAATTTTCCAAGGGCCCAAGCGCACACAATCGCACGCACAAAAAAGGGTCAGCTTTTTGTCGGAACAGAATACGGTGTTATCACTTCAAATGATAACGGTGTGCACTGGTCGCAATTCGGACTCGGGCTTCCGATCGTTCAAGTGCTTTCGCTTAAGGTGAAAGGACAAAACGACGAATTTCTTTTGGCTGGTACGATGGGACGCGGAGCTTACTGGATAGATATTCCGACTGCCGGCGTAGCCAAAAACATACCGATCAGTTTTTCGGTAGGGGAGTGTTTCCCAAATCCTGTCGCCGGACATGCGAACTCCGAATCCGAACTCCGCTTTACACTCACGCATGATCAGCTGACAACCGCGAGGCTCTTCGATGCGCTCGGTCATGAAGTGCTAACGCTCGCAAAAACGCATTTCACTTCCGGCGATCACACGCTACACATTCCAACAACGAATCTGACCACCGGCGAATACTTTATCACGCTCGAGAGCGAAGGCTCTGCACTTGTGAGAAAATTAACCGTCGTGAAATAAGATCGCGGGAGGAACGGCAAAGCATTTACCGTGCTACCGGGCGTAGTAATGCTTGAATGGTAGGCGCAGGCTTTAGCCTGCGGGGTTGTCGCAGGCAGAATATTTGATCGTGGCGAGTTTCAGTCCACCCGGACCGCGCAGGCTAAAGCCTGCGGCTACCGGGCGTAGTAATGCTTGAATGGTAGGCGCAGGCTTTAGCCTGCGGGGTTGTCGCAGGCAGAATATTTAATGTGAGACACTCACAATAAAAACGATTGCGTTCGCACTCACTTAAAAATGGAGGTCGACTTCTTCGTTGATAGCAGGTGGAAGCTTTCCCGTTTGATCCTCATACATTGCGCGATACGCTTGGTACTGAATGTTATCCGCACCGTTGTTCGTGATGAATGTAAGAATATGTTTCGCTGCACGATCGGGGTTTGCGGCCGTTGGATAGGACTTCAGGGTGTAGTTGTGAAACTTCTGGTCGATGTAGGCCAATGCTCGAAAGCCGTCGGCGCTTAGTTGTTCACCTCCCGCGGTTATGAATTTAATTTGTTTTGCTCGGCGTACCTGGGCGGAATCTGAGCCATACATGGGGTCGAGAATCGAATCCTTGAACATTTGCAATAGCTCCGCGTCCTTTTGTCCTGTCAGGAGATGCTGAGCGAAGGCAGATCGTAAGCGAAAACCTCGAACGTAAATATCCGCTTCACCGCTATTCGCAATGACTTCGATTTCTACTTTCCATGGAGTGGTGGCTGGGTCTTTAGTCGGCTCAATAGGGATAATCAGTGATGCCAATGCATACTTTTGTGGTGACTGATTTGGAAATCGTAAGAGGTTGGATTTTTCTGAAGTTGTGTTGACGTATCCTTGATAGGAGTTATATGTGATCGGTATGGAATTGGAAGATGAAGGTGGTGTGATATCTACTCCATCCCGATTGTATATGTGATACTGCAAAGTGTATATGGTTGTAGCACCACCGAAATTCTGCTGATCGAAAGGGGTAAGTCGGTAGATAAAGTCGCAGTAGATTTGAGCCGGTTGACCGTCGGCCGCATATCGAGCGTTCTCCACCTGCGTCTGGTAAACCCACAGTGTTGTATTATCTGTTGCTCCCTGATCCAACTGCAATACCGGTTTGCTCTCTCGTGCATGCGTAGGAAGAATGAACCATTCGCCGTGCATCAACCCGCCCGGAGTAGGATGCCGAAATTCCGCCGAGTTGTGTGCCCAAGCGAATCGGTCAATATCGATAGTCCTCCATTGCGATTTATCCGATGGGCTGGGTCCCATCGTATTACTCGCAAGAAAGAATCGTTTGTCCACTCCAGCCGGGTAATATACCTTTGAGCCTACCCACTCGCGCTCGAGCACATCCTTCGTTTGTGCATAGTATGTTCCCATGCTTTGCGCAGAAACCTTGAATGTCAATCCAAGCGTGAGTATAGCAAATACTAAGAGTAAGTGGAATACGAGATGCTTGGCTAAGAAGTTTTTCATAATTGGGTATGTATGCCATCATGGCATCGATCAAAATGTAGAATCACTCAAAATGTAGAATCAATCAAAACGGAGCGGACTAGAAAAATTGTTAAAAAAAATTGTTACGGCTGTATTGTCTCAGCTATTCGACCTTGATAAATCTCGAAGTTATTCTATTCGCACCGTTCTGTAGCTCGACTTGATAGGTGCCGGTTGGCAACATCTCCACGTTGATACGCAAGCTCTGATTTCCAACGCTCTTCGTAAGCTCTTTTTTGAAAATAGATTGACCCAAGAGATTTCGAATCTCGACTGTTGTAGTGGCTGGGTTTGCATTGACATACGAAAGGAGAATTGTGTTACGTGCTGGATTCGGATACACCTCGAACTGAGTGGCGGTTGGTTTGGCTGTTGCTGTTACGCCCGCATGCACCGGAATCCGTTTCGAGCCATGGACTACTTGGATGGTGCCAACTCCTGTTTTGCCATGATCCATATCGTCGATCGTTTCATAATTCGGCATTCCGATAATCACATCTGTCAGATCGTCTCCATCGGCAGTAAGTGTATCGATTGTCAGTCGTCCGTAACCGGCAAAATGATCGACCGTATATTCAATGTCAGCATGATCATCGATGCCCTCACCCAGTACGTAAAATTGTATGCTCCTGTAATAGCCGTCGTCCGACCTGTACTGGCTCAATAGTACATTACGCCCGGTGCCTGTCATGTCTCCACAGCTTAGCACTTCCTGATCAAAATACCATCCGGTATACTGGGGGTTGTACCGTTCTGGAGGGTACATCAGTAACGCTGCAGAGTCGACGGTAATGCGGGGCGATGAGAGGGTCGACCCTCGAAAGATGTACGTCGGATGAATCTTCGCGTGGGTGGGCAAGCTCAGGAGCAAGTCCTGGGAACGGTCTCCGGCCTGTTTGGGGAGGATTGAGGTGGAGATGGTTCGGACGTTATACCACTGCCCCAAAGTGTCTCCGTCCCCAACAGTCACAGAGAGGTTCTGCCACGCCGCCCACAGGGTATCGTACAGCATAGCGTGCGCGAAACGAGTAAGCGAAAACGGTGGGTCATTTGTATAATGAAATAAGTTGCCATAGTGGTCACCTGCAATCAGATCCTTCCGTCCGGTTCCGCGCCAGTCTCCCTCGAATAGGGTGCGTGGTTCTCCGTCCTTCAGATCATAGGTTTGGTAAAATACTTCTGAGTCTCGAATCGCCCTTTTGCCTTGAGAGAATAACCTTGCACCCCCCTCAAAATAGACGAAATAGTCTGAATCGAATTCGGGTGCCTTATTATTGAACACGCGTCCAATTCCAAAGACAATATCTTCGACACTATCCTGAGATATGTGGGAGCAATAGGGAGAGACCCGAAGATATTCAATATACCCACTATCGCGATCCGGAACCCTGAGATCGGTGTAACGACTTGAATCATACTCCCCCTTGCTGTCCGCCCAGTAGATTCTCGGGG
>JBDTCS010000334.1:0-19542 GCA_039923455.1 Kapaibacterium sp. (SeqCode)
ACTGCACTAACCGACACCGGCCTTACTTTGCTCAATATTCAAATGGCGGGTATGCTCGTCGGCGGAATTCTCTGGGGAATTCTCGGCGATAAGAAGGGGAGACTCTCTGTGCTCTTCGGCTCGATCTTTCTATACTCGGCCGCAAATATCGCCAACGGATTTGTGACTACGATCGATCAATACATGATTCTCCGATTCATTGCGGGTATTGGTCTTGCCGGAGAACTTGGGGCAGGCATCACGCTCGTCGTAGAACTTCTGCCGAAAGAAAAACGCGGATATGGCACGATGATCGTCGCATCGTTCGGCGTAACTGGTGCGATTGCGGCGGGACTTATCGCAAATAGTTTTGATTGGCATACCTCCTATTTTGTCGGTGGAGGTCTTGGGCTCACACTTCTCTTTTTGCGAATCGGTGCGTTCGAATCCGGTTTGTTTGGTGATCTAAAGAAGTTGGAAGTGCGTCGAGGTCATTTCTTCAGTCTGTTCAATGACAAAACTCGTTTCTTGAAATACCTGCGCTGCATAGCTACCGGCTTGCCAACTTGGTACATGGTTGGCATTCTAATGGGACTCTCACCCGAGATCACAAAAGCACTCGGAGTGCAGGGCAACGTTTCGGTCGCCAATGCGATACTCTTCTTTTATGCGGGACTCTCGGTCGGGGATCTATCGAGTGGTGCGATCAGTCAGCGACTCCAGAGCCGCAAGAAGGTGATGATGGGATTCCTGATCGGTTGCGCAACGATGATCACCATTTATTTTCTACTCTTTAATGCGACTAACACCACGTTTTATGTAGTCTGCTTTTTTATGGGTACCGCGTCAGGTTATTGGGCGATATTCGTGACCGTCGCAGCCGAACAGTTCGGCACAAATCTCCGTGCGACGGTTGCAACCACTGTTCCGAATTTTGTTCGAGGTGCTACGGTGCCAATTACGTTATTATTCCAGTTCATTCGTGCTCAGCTTTTTCCACTCGTTGGTCAGGTGAGCATTCTCTACTCGGGTGCGATCGTCGGTGCGCTCTGCCTAAGTCTCGCGATTTATGCTGCCGCTGGTCAATTGGAAACCTTCGGAAAAGATTTAAATTACGTCGAGGAGATCTAACGACAACGCCTAATTCCTTAGCGCGATGCGTACCGCTTCCTCGAGTGGCTTCATAATCATTGTGCAATCGTTTTGAAAGAGAATAACCGTTTCGGCCGTTCGTCCTGGGATGTTATCGAAGTCACCACCCGAATGCACGCTGCCGATTGCTGCGTAAAATACAACTCCGACATTTGAATCCATCAACGCGCTTTGAAAGAAAGCGAGCGCCTTCTCTTTTCCCAAAACTGTGATCAGACTGTCCGTTAGCTTCCAATAGAATGATGGCATGTGAAACGGACCGATCAACTCCGATTGACATGGCCCGCCTTTTAGGAATTGTTGCTTCAGGGAATCTTGATTTGTTAGAGTAGCGTGCGCTGCACCTTGCTGTTGCCCGAAGGAACGCTGCGCAGGTGCGAAGACGCCTATCGCGAGCAGCAGAGTGAGCATGCTATACTGACTAAGAGAATGCCACTTGTCCCGATGTATTGCCATTTGGATCGTATTAATGATTGCTGACATGAAGACGCTGTTTAGGAGTCCTTTGTTTCATCGAGCGAGTCCGTTCGGTCATTATGACAGACGCTTCACAAAAAGTCGTATCTTTGTGCCCGTACTCTTCGAACGGTAGCTTAAGGCTGTCAGAAAGTGCGGAACTTCAAAACCTCCCGCTTATTCCGGCGTCCGCCAACAGTTATCACACCAAGTTTCTTTCGCATAACGCGAATCTGTTAGAATCTAAAAGCCCTAATGAAGCGAGCGTCAAAAGAAAAGCCACCAAAGCAGAAGCCTGCAACGCAAACGAAATTTATTTTTATTACCGGAGGAGTTGTCAGCTCGCTCGGCAAAGGTATTGTCTCGAGTTCACTCGGCTTGTTGCTCAAGTCTCGTGGACTTCGAGTGACGATTCAGAAGTTTGATCCGTATATCAATGTCGATCCGGGCACAATGTCGCCGTATCAGCACGGCGAGGTGTACGTCACCGAGGATGGCGCTGAGACCGATCTTGATCTCGGTCACTATGAGCGCTTCCTCGATATTAATATGACCCGTGCGAACAACACCACGACCGGTCAAGTCTATAACGAAGTAATTCAGCGCGAACGTCGAGGTGATTATCTCGGTGCGACCGTGCAGGTCGTTCCACACGTGACCGATGAGATCCGTCGACGAATGATGGCGCTCGGTGAGACGGGAAATTTCGATGTCGTGATTACAGAGATCGGAGGGACCGTAGGTGATATCGAGTCACTTCCGTTCATGGAAGCGATGCGCCAACTGATGATGAAAGTCGGCAAGAAAAATTGTCTGTCGATTCATCTGACACTCGTGCCATATATCGCAAGCGCCGGCGAGCTCAAGACGAAACCAACCCAGCACTCGGTCAAGACGCTGCTCGAAATCGGAATTCAACCCGATGTACTTGTTTGTCGCAGCGAGCATCACTTATCGAAATCATTGCGCGAAAAGATCGGCCTGTTCTGCAATGTCGAGCCGAACGCAGTAGTCGAAGCACTCGATGCGAAGACAATTTACGAAGTGCCCCTGACATTTGCGCGCGAAAAAGTCGATGCGATTGTGCTGGAGAAACTTGGCCTTGAAGCCGGAGCTCTCGATCTGAATAAGTGGAAGCGCTATGTTGCTCGCGTAAAGGAGCCATCGAAGACGGTTCGAATCGGAATGATTGGCAAATATGTGCAACTGCTCGACGCATACAAGTCTATCATCGAGGCCTTCATTCATGCCGGGGCAGAGAACGATGCGAAGGTCGAACTCGTCTGGATCAACTCGGAAGAACTCGAAGAGAAAAAATCTATCGCGAGTTATTTTGAAGGGATCGATGGCATTCTTGTTGCACCGGGTTTTGGTTCGCGAGGCGTCGAAGGCAAGATCAAAGCGATCGAGTATGTTCGCAAGAATAAAATTCCATTTTTCGGAATTTGTTTGGGTATGCAGTGTGCTGTGATTGAGTTTGCTCGAAATGTGTGCGGACTGAAGGAAGCAAACTCGACCGAATTTGTTCGTTCGAAAGAGCCGGTGATCGATCTTATGCCCGACCAACGAGCCATCGAAACCAAAGGCGGTACGATGCGGCTCGGAAGTTATCCATGCATTCTGCGAAAGGGGACACTCACGAACAAGATCTACAAAGATCAATTTATTACCGAGCGTCACCGACATCGTTATGAAGTCAACAACACATTTCGTGATACACTCGCCGAGCATGGTCTGATACTGAGTGGTGTTTCACCAGATGGACATCTTGTCGAGATCGTCGAGCTTAAACAAACGGAGCATCCGTTTTTTATTGGCGTCCAGTTTCATCCCGAGCTCAAGAGCCGTGCTACGAAAGCGCATCCGATCTTTCGTGAGTTTGTAAAGGCGAGTCTCTTGCACAAAGCGGAACGTGTTGCCCGTTCGGTCCGTGACGTGCGAAAGGGGAAGGCATCTATGAATCGCGTTGCAAAAAATGCACACGCTACTGTTGCCGCAAAAGCGACGAAACGCAAATCGAGAGTCTGAGAAATGAAAGAGTCTAAGAGATGAAAGAGGCTAAGAGATGAAAGAGGCTAAGAGATGAAAGTTGCTGTCACGGGTTCCTCCGGTTTTTTTGCGAAGTATGTAATCGATGCGCTGATTCATCACGGTTATGATATCGTTGGAATTGACCGGAAAGATGGACATCCGAACGAAAGCAGATTCGCATTTGAGAGGGCGGATTTGACGGTAATGCAGGATGCGTTGCGAGCACTCGATGGTATCGAAGCGGTGATTCATCTTGCCGGCATTCCGCATCCGCTCAGCGATCCTGCCGACGATGTGTACAAGGCGAATGCACTCGGGACTTTCGTCACTGCTTGGGCTGCAGGCGAAGTTGGAGTGAAAAAATTTATCTACGCTTCGAGTGAGTCTGTGCTCGGCACAGCATTCCATCCAACGAAATATATTCCCGAATATTTTCCGATTGACGAACGGCATCCGACAGAGCCTGTTGACCCGTATGGTATTTCTAAACTCGCTGCAGAAGCTGCGGTGTTCGGCGCGGCACAACACTTTGGTTTCGCGGCTGCGGCGTTGCGTATGCCGTGGATCTGGGGCACCGACAATGCCGAACGTCGCGAGCTTTACAAAGGACTCATCGCGCAATACCCGAACTGGTTCAAGAATCTTTGGGCGTTCATCGATGCACGAGATGCTGCACAAGCGTTTGTCCTGGCCTTACAAGCCGATCTTGAAATTGGAGTGCTCGAAAAATATTATATTGTCAACGATCACACCTGGGTTTCGCCGGTCAGAAGTTCTAAATCGCTGATCGAAGAATATTTTGATGGAGTGAAAGTGAATCTCGATCCTGATTCCGGATTCTCGCTTATTTCGAACGCTAAGGCGAAGCGCGAGTTGGATTGGAAGCCAGTACACGGAATTGAGAGTCTTGATTAATTGATGGAAGAACTTCGCCAGGTTAATGACGCCCTCTTCTTTGCGATCAACAACGGATGGCATTCCGCATTCAATGATCTTTGGATAGGCAACGCGACTTATCTCGGTAACGGCTGGGTAAGTTATGTGCTTGCATTGCTCGGGTTGGTTTTGATCGATCGGACACACTTCAAGCGCAACTTTCTACTCCTCTTGATCGCAACGATCGTCGAACTTCTACTGATTCAATCAGTCAAATCGATTCTCGATCTTCCAAGACCACTTACAGTTTTTGATGCAGGCATAAAAAATGGAAGCGTGATCATTAACGTAATGTTCGAACCGCTTTACTGGAAGTCCTTCCCATCCGGACACACGCAGACTGCGTTTTGCATTGCGGCCGTGCTGAGTTGGGCTGCATCGAAATCAACAATGGCTGTCCCGATGAAGCGAGGCGTTTTAATTGTTGCATTTGCGCTCGCGGTGCTCGTAGGAATTTCGCGCATGTATGTCGGAGCGCACTTCCCGATTGATGTCCTCGGTGGAATAATATTTGGATTAGTCCCGGTCTGGCTGATCGCGAAATACATGAAGCGGTTTAATGGAAATATCGTCGAGGCTAACGCGAAAGTACCTTCGGGAGCAACGGGTTCGAAGTAGCAACTTTGTGGATCGCGGGTCATTCGTGCGATACTTTGGCCGGTTTAGCTGAAAAGAAGGGTCCAAATGCCCATTTTTGCCAGTTTCTGCGAACTTCTTGGAAGCTGGATGGGTTATTCGCCCACCGCAAACCGGTTGGCAAGCCCAGAACACTCGTGTGAGGCACTGCTTATAAACTCCCCGGCTCTTGAGGAAAAATAGGAGCAAGAAACGCTCGGATCTTGCTTTTGTGTCGTGTGCGAGAGTAGTTTGGATGTCGTAAGACATAAACTTAGCTTCGCATAGCACAACCCAGGCCATGGCCGGTTGTAGAAAAAAAATGAGCGTATAGGAGAAAAATACAAATGGAACAGATCATCAGAGCTCTCACGAGCGCACAGCTACGTACAGATATTCCGGAATTTCGCGCAGGCGACACGTTGAACGTTTCCGTTCGCGTTGTCGAAGGCGACAAGGAGCGCGTGCAGCATTTCGAAGGCATTGTGATCTCACGTCGCGGTTCGGCTTCGAACGAGACCTTCACCATTCGTAAGATTTCCAACGGCGTCGGTGTAGAGCGTATTTTTCCGCTCCACTCACCACGTATTGCGAAGATCGAGTTTGTGAAGTCGGGCGTTGTTCGTCGCGCAAAGCTCTATTACCTCCGCAATCTCGGTGCGAAGGACGTTCGTCGCAAGACCACGTAAACCTTTCGAGAGAATGTTAAAAGAACCGTATGCCAGTAAGTTGTGCGTACGGTTCTTTGCTTTTGGTGGAATTCTCAGCGCAACCTTTCCTCAACCCGAATACATTTCTTAGGCGATGCTTCGCTCGCTATATATAAAGAATTACGCACTGATCGAGGAGTTCACGGTTGCTTTCGACCGCGGGCTCAATATCATCACGGGCGAAACCGGCGCGGGCAAGTCGATTATACTCGGTGCATTCAGCCTACTCATTGGTGAGCGCTCTTCGGGCGATCTGGTTCGGTCCGGTGCGGATAAGGCAATCGTCGAAGCAGAGTTCGAGCTCAAAGGGAATCCACGGCTTAAGAAATTTCTGGCCGAGCACGAGGTCGAGTGTGAAGATGGCGGACTGATCATTCGTCGCGAAGTCCTCGCACGTGGCACCGGCCGCGGTTATATTAATGATGCACCAGCGACTGCACAACTCCTGAAAGAACTCGGCGGATATCTCGTGGATCTGCACGGCCAGCACGAGCATCAATCGCTTCTGCGGACGGAAGGCCACATTGTCCTGCTCGATGAGTTCGGCGAACTAACCGAATCGGTGGATGCATATCAAGACACACGAGGAAATCACACGGCCTTGCTCAAAGAGCTTGACGCGTTAAAAGCCAAGCATAACAAACTAAAAGAAGAGCGTGAGCTTTTCGAGTTTCAGCTTCAAGAAATATCTGCTGTCGATCCGAAGCCGGAAGAGGATCGCGAGATCGACGAAGAACTCCGTGTGCTCGAACACTCGGAAGAGCTTCGTGACTCTGCGATTGAGTTGCATAAGAGTCTCTATTCCGACGAGGGTTCGGCCTACGAGCGACTTTCGGTTGCGAAGATCGAGCTCGATCGTCTTGGTAAGATCGATGGTGCGCTCGCTGAGCAACTTGCTGACTTGCAATCTGCCCTCACGATCACGGATGAACTGGCGAAATTCCTATCGCATTACTCAGACACGATAGAGTTTTCACCTGAACGACTCCGCAGTTTGCGTGAACGAGGACAGGTGATCGCGCGACTCAAGAAAAAATATGGAGGCTCACTCGCAGCAGCACTTCAGAAAAAGCAGGAGCTTGAATCAAAGCTGACAAGTGATGAAGAACTTGATGCATTGATCGAATCCAAGAATGCAGAGCTTTTAGTCGTTCACTCAGAGCTCACCAAACGAGCGCTCGCACTTACCAAAGCGAGAAAGAAGGTCGCGAAATCACTTGAACCGGAAGTGGTGACAGCCCTGAAGGAACTTGGTATCGAGCATGGACAATTTGTTGTGCAGTTCACAGAGCGTGAGTTTGGCGCACGTGGAATGGATCAAGTCGAGTTTTTTCTTTCGACCAACGCTGGCGAGAGTGCAAAGCCACTAACGAAAGTTGCCTCCGGCGGTGAAGTTTCTCGCATTATGCTTTCGCTCAAAAGTATTCTCGCGAAGAACGACAAGCTACCACTGATGGTATTCGATGAAATCGATGTTGGCGTGTCGGGCCGAGTGGCGCAGCGTGTGGGCCGCGCGATGCAACGCCTTGCGAAGGATCATCAACTTATCGCAATCACACATCTCGCGCAGATTGCAGCGTTTGCCGGCACACATTTTCTCGTTGAGAAAAAATCCACCGATACAACCACTTCGTCCGCGCTTCGAAAACTTTCAAAGAAAGAGCATGTGAGTGAAGTTGCTCGGTTGATCTCCGGTGCAGATGTAACCACGAGTTCGATTCGTGCTGCCGAGAAACTTATTGAGGAAGCGAAGGCAGATTAGTATGGTGATTGTAGTGGCTCCCACAAGCTGCCTTCGCAGGGAGTAAACGTGGCGGTAACGTGCACGTCGAGTGCTCCACACAGCGAGGAATCCTGAACAAAATGCCGGCAGCTTGCGCAAAGTCCGTTTTGGGCCGCTCGTTTGGTGCTCTTGATATGCTGTCGATATGCGAGTTGCGCAGGGTAGATCACTACAACTGCGATGCCAACGAAAAACATTGTCCACCAATCACCGTAGTTCGGAGCATAGATTATCAGCGCCCATGTCGCGACGAGCACGATCGTAAAACGAATTAAACCCCAGTAGATAATTACGCCCATTGGTTTTGATTATTGTTGGTGAATTGCAACGAGTAGTTTTCACATCCAATTCCATTCGGGCGGGGCACCGAACCCCTAAGCGCCGCGGTGTGTTTTCAATCTGTTAGCTAATTTTATACTATTGTCGTGGCAAAAGTCTTACTTGGAATGAGCGGTGGGGTCGATTCTTCGGTGGCAGCAGGGCTGCTCGTCGAGGAAGGACACACTGTGGTCGGGCTTACCATGAAAACGTATAAGTACGAAGAAGTCGGCGGCAACATGGAGAATGACACATCGTGTTGCTCTCTGGATGGTATCAACGATGCGCGACGCGTTGCGATGCAACTCGGGATTCCGCACTACGTTACCGACATGACCGAGGAGTTCGGCGCGAAGATCATCGACTACTTCAAAGAGACGTATCTGGCGGGCGAAACTCCGAACCCATGCGTCAAATGCAATCGCGAGATCAAATGGGAAGCGATGCTGCGCAAAGCCGATGCGCTTGGGTGCGAGTATATCGCGACGGGTCACTATGCCCGTCTGCGCAAAGAGAATGGACGAACGATAATTTCGCGAGCGATTGATAATCACAAAGATCAAACCTACGCGCTTTGGTCTGTTCGTCAAGAGCATCTGGAACGAACGATGCTTCCACTATCAGGCTTAACCAAAGAAGTATCACGTGCAGTTGCGCGAAGGCTCGGACTTCGTATCGCCGAGAAGAATGAGAGCTTCGAGATTTGTTTTGTTACGGATAATAATTATCGCCGGTTTCTCAAAGAGAATGTTGCCGACATTGATACGCTCACACCACCAGGCCAGTTTGTACTGCATGGTGAAGTTGTTGGCAAACATGAGGGCGTGCCGTTCTATACCATAGGTCAGCGAAAGGGGTTGGGGCTAAGTGTGCCTTCGCATCCGGAGCCGCTCTATGTAACGGGACTCGATGTGCTGACGAATACAGTTTATGTCGGTGATGATGGAGAGCTATTTCGAACGGATGTGTTCGCACACTCTGTGAATCTGATCAAGTACGATGCGCTTCCAACCGAGGGACTGCGTTGCGTTGCGAAGATTCGTTACAAAGATGAAGGAGCGCCGGCGACGGCATACGCGATCGCCGCAAATAGAATGCGAATCACTTTCGATGACCCCAGGCGCGCTGTGACACCGGGACAATCGGTGGTGCTCTATGAAGGAGATGATCTTCTTGGTGGTGGAATAATAGATCGACAATAATACGATCCAATATCAATATGAAAATAAGTATAGCTAAACAAATAACTAAGACTTCGTGGGCTACCAAGGCGCTCATGATTGTCCTCTTGCTCTCGCCATTTATTTTGGTGGGTGGACAGTGTAATCCGAATAATCCGCCGATCGTGATTCCGTTAGGCACGAACGCGATGCGACTCGTGGCTTCGGTCGAAGGCGATTTTGCAGCCTCAGATGCTTCTGCCGTCGATGGTGGTACTTTTGTCACAGTGAATGCAAGCATGCCACACGGCACGGGGCTCATCAACGTACAATTGCAGATTCCTAAACAGGCCAATCCTCCATACACCGTAAGCGTTGGGACGGATGCGGTACCTCTCATAAGTTATTGCGTGTCGCCGGACAATGCGACATGCCATCAATTCTTCGCACGCAAGGGAACAGGCTCTGGTACGATCACGATTTCGCAACTCACACCAACGGTGAAAGGAACATTCAGCGGACAACTCAAGCTTGTTCCGACTGTCGGTACTGATGTTGATCGTACGATAAGCGACGGAGAGTTTAACGCAGGTTTTTAAGTTAGCGAACGAACAACAAACGAACGCATGAACGATTTGATGAAGCGGACTGAAGAGCTTCTGGCGAAATTTCGCGCAGAAGCTCTTTTGGGTGGTGGCGAAAAGCGAATGGAGGATCAGCACAAGAAGGGTAAGCTCACGGCGCGTGAGCGTATCACGCTGCTTGTCGATGAAGGCTCGTTCGAAGAGTTCGATATGTTCGCGCGTCATCGTTCGCATGATTTCGGTCTGGAGAAGCAGCGTCCGCTCGGCGATGGTGTTGTGACCGGCTGTGCTAAGATACATGGTCGCTTTGTGTATCTGTTCAGTCAGGATTTCACTGTGTTCGGCGGTTCACTCAGCGAAGCACACGCTGAGAAGATCGTCAAGGTGATGGAAATGGCTTTGCGCAATGGTGCGCCGATCATTGGGCTCAATGATTCGGGTGGTGCACGAATTCAGGAAGGTGTTGTTTCGCTCGGCGGGTACGCCGATATTTTTTTGCTGAACACACTTGCCTCAGGTGTCATACCGCAGATCTCGGCGATACTCGGACCGTGCGCCGGTGGTGCTGTGTATTCGCCAGCGATCACAGATTTTGTTTGGATGGTCGAGGGTATCAGCTACATGTTTGTGACGGGGCCGAATGTCGTAAAGACGGTTACGCATGAAGATGTGACGAGCGATGATCTCGGCGGTTCAGCAACGCATTCGCAGAAATCAGGAGTCGCTCATTTTGGTGTGGCTAGTGAGCTTGAATGCCTGGAAGGTATTCGTACGCTCATCACTTATCTTCCGCAGAACAATAAAGAGAAGCCGCTACGATTGGATTCGGATGATCCTGCCGATCGATTGTGTCCGTTGCTCGATGAGATCATACCGGACAATGCCAATAAAGCGTATGACATGAAAGTCGTACTCGAAGAAGTGCTCGATCGCGATAGTTTTTTGGAAGTACACAAGGAGTTTGCGACGAACATCATTGTTGGCTTCGGAAGAATAGCAGGGGAATCGGTTGGTATCGTTGCCAATCAGCCGCAGTCGATGGCGGGTGTGCTTGATATTGATTCAAGCACGAAGGGTGCGCGCTTCGTCAGATTTTGTGATGCATTTAATATTCCGCTTGTCGTATTCGAAGATGTGCCCGGATTCTTGCCCGGTACCGATCAGGAGTGGCGCGGTATTATTCGTCATGGTGCGAAATTACTTTATGCTTTCGCTGAAGCGACCGTGCCGAAGATTACGATCATCACGCGCAAGGCATACGGTGGTGCGTATGACGTCATGAACTCGAAGCATATTCGGGGTGACATGAACTATGCGTGGCCGACGGCGGAGATCGCAGTGATGGGACCGAAAGGTGCAGTCGAGATCATCTTCCGAAAGGAAATCAGCGAATCAGCCTCGGCAAAAGAGAAGGAAGAAGAATTAACGAATGATTATCGCGAGCGATTTGCCAATCCATTTATCGCTGCTGAGCGCGGATACATTGACGACGTGATCGAGCCACACGAAACACGCATTCGTATTGCACGTGCGCTAAATATGCTGCGCAACAAAGTTGATACAAACCCCTGGAAAAAACACGGCAACATTCCTTTGTAGGGAATGCTGCCAGTTAATATCTTAGTACAAACAAATCTTTCAAGTCCCTCTCCCAGCGGGAGAGGGATTTAGGGTGAGGGGCATCCACCCATTCACGACTTTAGTGGCACGCTATCTTATTGTACCAGTCTTAGTTTGAATGATTTGTCGTTGACACCGAAGTGATTTCCCGGTGCGCAATGATCATGAATTGCGAAGGAGAACAGGATATCGTTGCCGGGTGTGAACGCAACATCTTTCATGATATTGGTCGCGCTTGATTCGGTCGTGAGTGCGCGTTTGAACTTCACGGTCCACTTTCCGTTCATCCAGAATCCTCTCGACTTCACATCATAAAAATCACTCTGCGTTTGCGGATTGATCACGTCGATGACGGTGGATGGAATCCGGTCGTTCGCAGCCCAAGGCATCGCGGTGATTGGGTTCAGCATGTTGCCAAACATATCGGATGTCTCGGTCGCGATAAAGAGTCGTTTATCGAGCCCCATATTGTTTCCTCCAAGCGTTTTGAAAGGAAGATAGGGTGGCGCGTTATCAATGTTCGTGTTGGTCGGCTCGTCGTTCGGATCATCTTTGATAATTCCGTATTCCGGTATTCCGATCGCGGCATCATCATCGGCGAGGCCTGTTGCGTTGGACTTACTGCTGCGCCAGTACCAGACATCATAGCGTCCGTCGTTTTCGGGAAACATACCCGGCGCCCAAGCTTCGGTGCGTGTTGTATGGCAAGCCATCGTACAGCCGTCCGTTTTGAATGTCTTTGCGCCGGTAAATCCTGGTGCGACTTCGAACATAAAGCTGAATCCATCATCATATCCGCTCGAATCGATCGTCCATGCTTTCGGGTCACGGAAATTTCCGCCTTTGAAAACGAGCGCTTGATTCATGAGGTCTTCGGTCGCATCATCGTATTGCACGAGGAAGAAAATATTTCCCTCGGAGTAAACCGATTTGATCGAGACGGGGATAGGTGTCGAGCCACTCGAGAACGAGCGATTCGGATAAGCGATTGCGCTGAGCGATGGAATGTTTTGCCAGAATGGCTCAATGGTTGCAGAGGCGATATCGGGTTCGCTGGCTGCCGTGATCTTCGTACTTGTTAGTAGCGTACTATCAAGTGGCGCGTTGTGCGCGGTTGATGGCGGACTTATCGGATCCATCTTGGCAGCACAGGCATACAGAAATAGAGCACTGGAACAGAGTGTACCGGCAAGCAGGATGCGTGCTGATAATTCACGAGGTTTCATAGGTAGTATTTTTTAGGGTGTTGGCAAAGAACAGGACTTCAAGCTCGAATCACACAGATTGAATTTTGTGACGCCTAGCGAAGTCGCTACGACAGTATTAATTATAAGCTAAACAAGAACATTTTTTGCTGAACCTCACACTTTTCTTTCGAACAATGCTGATTCAGCGAGCAAAGAGCGAACGAATTCGCCGCGCAGGTGTTTTTCGGTCTCCTCGGAGATGGATAGTCTGACTATCCTACGGGGGCAAACCGCTTCCGAAGCTTTCATCTGCGTCATAAATATACGCAGAAACTTTCGGGAAAGCAAGCGAATCCCTACAGATTTGCCGGTGGATGACCTCCACCGCCTCAAAATGGGTCAAATTGGACAGTTTTTTCGGGGCGTGGCGCAGCTGGTAGCGCACCTGGTTTGGGACCAGGGGGTCGCACGTTCGAATCGTGTCGCCCCGACAACTAAAGCAAAAAGGCTCCAACAGGAGCCTTTTCGCTTTTTAAATCTTCGATTCAACTATTTCACCTATCGGTTCACAACAAACGATCCGTGATACACTTGGGCAGCTGTCCGAACTTGTGAGTAATATGTCCCACTTGGCACCAAATTTCCAATTTGATCGCGGCCGTTCCACATTACCGAACTTGAGGAGAAGGGAAGCGACACGATCGACCTGCCGAGAGCATCAGTAATCTCCATTGTGCCAATCCCTTTGATCTCACTCGAAAGCGAGAACGTCGCACCCTGTGTTGATGAGAAATTACCGAGCAGCGGATTCGGGTAGGTCACAATCTCGGCCGACGGCGCACGGGAAGAGATGTGTGCGACAGAAGCGCGATAGTCAATCAGGTTACCAAGCGTATCGAGATCAATGAGCCAAATATCATTGCCTGTTGCACCGGTTGCAACATACCGATTGCCTTTTTCCATTATCGCGTAAGTCTCTCCCGAGCCAACTGTGTCGATCAACGCTTCCCACTTTTTATTTCCGGCTGCATCTGTTTTGACGATATAGGGTTGAGGTCCGTTGCCCGGGTCGTCGGATCCAGCGATGATAAAGCCGCCGTCTTTCGTTTGACGTCCGCCCCAAGCAAAAGCAGATGTGTGCGAGAAGTTTTTCTCCACAACGGCATTGCCGAGCGAGTCCATCACGAGCATCCACTCTTTCTGCACCGTTCCACGATCATTCGACTCGCCACCGAACATCGCGAATCCATTTTCCTTCGTGCGAATAATTTCGTAGGGTTCGACATTCCAAGTCGTACTCGGATAGATGTGATGCCAAATGACATTGCCCTTTGCATCCAATCGCATCGACCACGATTTGGTGCGAGTTGGCTGGGTACCGTCCGTCCACACCGTGTGACCGCAGATCACCATCTCTCCATTCGACGTCAGGACGCCCGCATGAGCGTGATTGAACGTGCTATCAAAATGCTCCCACAAGAGCTTATAGTTGTTGTCATATTTTCCTGCCCACATACCATCGAGATTGGAAGAAGGGCTGCTCATGTGACCACAAAAAAAGTAACCGGTGCTATCGTCGGTCTCTGTGAAGAAGTGATAGTGATGGTAGTTTGTGTATTGCGGCTGAAATTCTTTGAGGAGTTCGCCATTCGGGCCAACCTTAACCACGAGCGCATCGCCTCGAGAATTTTTGCCGATGGTATAGCCACAGATAAATGCTCCCTGCAAACCGGCTTCGTTGATCAGACGCGTCGGTTCGACGGACCACAGTGTCGATGCATTGTATTGCTCACCGTATGCAGTATCCCAAAGCAATTCCTCTCTCGCGTTGAACTTTCCAATCCAGTACGAACCAACATTCGCGTTATTGACGACATTGCCAGCCACAAAGAAGCCGCCATCCTTAGTGATTCGGATCCTGTAGCCATTACCGGCAGTCTCGCGAAGGAATGTGCGACCAACTTGTGCATGTGCCGAAAGCGAGCATATCAATAGTAGAACGGAGACACTAATGAAACGAATAGCAATTTTCATCGTCAATAAACGGAGTAGTATTCTATGTCAGAAAGCGAACGAATGTGCTCTAAATAACGGGCGAGCGGGGATATATGGTTCGGCGATCTCGGTGCGGTTTGGGCGATTCGGCGTATACTCGGGAATCGGCTTCGCTGTCTATATCGTTGCACTTACTATATGAGGAGTCGAAAAGGAGAGGGGACGAGTCGAAAAGGGGATTGGCGTGTTCTTGTGGCGACGGGGATCGTGGTGATTCCCGCCATTTGGGGCATGCTCGCAGGTTGCGGCGCGAATGATCTGACAAACGCAAGCCAGGTGGTTTTTCCGGACAGCAACGTGAGCTTTGCCGGTCAGGTGCAGCCGTATCTGAATCTTGGTTGCAATGTCACGGGTTGTCATGATGCGAAACGCGCGGAGAATCAAAATATCGAACTGACTTCGTTCGTGAATGTGCGCGCGACAAATGTGGTGAATCAACCCGGCGATACTAATTGCAATCTGGTTGCAGTCATCTATGGCCGTCAGTTGCATCAAGCACAGATCACCGCGAATGACAATCAACGACGGGGAATTCGAAAGTGGGTATTGGAAGGAGCGAAAAACAATTGAGTTTACGAATGTCGAGAATCGGTTTACCAACGAATAGAATTTTCATCCACTCTCTCGCGGCGCTGATCGTGTTAGTTTGCCTTGCCCCCGTCACGTTGCGTGCCCAGCGATTCGCCGGTGATTCGCGTTCGTACTTTGATTATGGAGAACAATTTTATAGTGGTGCGTTTCTTTCTGCCGACTCAAGATGGATTGATGTCAGGTTAACGATGGCAAGTGCGATGTTCTCGTTCGTTCGTTGCGAGTCTGCGCGAGAGCTCGAACGTGGAGCGTACTATGCAGTCAGAGACGTCTCGATCGAACTGACGGAGAAGGGCTCGCCGATGCCGGTTTCGAGCAAGAGTCTACGCGATACAATCTTTGTTCGTACATTCGAGGAGACTACTGCAAAGACACTCTGGCATGCGGAGATGCTGCCTCTTAGTGTACCCGTGTATGATGCCGTGAAGCATCTCAGTCTGAAGATCGAAGTTCGCGATGGCATACTTTCGCGGCTCTCGATCCGACCTATCACTACCGACATCACCATCTTCGGTTGGCATGGACAGCACACGCAGATAAATTCTACGCAACCGAATGATAGTTTGGAACTGGGTCTCAGTTCAATTTCGCTCTTCCATCGTAATCTCGAAGGTGCGTCATTTACAAGTGCGCGCGGCAATACGTATCCGTTTAGCACGCCGATTCACGGCTCGTTCACTATCGCTGCACCATCGATGGAGCAAAAGGTGTTCGACAAAAATCTTCATGCCGTCGTAACACTCACTCAGCTATCTTCGATTGCCGATCCTGCCGATACGATTCCGCGCGAGCTTGAGCGTGTTACGCTTAGCTCGAAAGATTTTAGTGGACATACGGAATTGCTCTTTGATCATGCAGATAGCGAGTTGCAATACAATGTTTCGAAAGCCAACAACGACTACATCGAGCTTGGTCAGTTTCTGATTCCAGGAAGAAAATTCGAGCAGGGAAGATATCGCATCACCGTTGCTGTTGAAGCAGGCGATGACAACGGACACGTTTGGAAGCGAACTACTTCGAGCGAGATCGCTCTGGTATGGGAAAATATGCCGATCTCGCTGGACGATCCGCGTGATGCTATTAATCCTATGACGCACTTGCTTACCGAGTCCGAGTTCAAAGATATGCAATCAGGTTCTCGGACAGAGATGATTCGCAAGCTCTATAACTATTGGAAGAAACAAGACCCAACCTCGGAGACGGCCTTCAACGAACGAATGGCGACTTTTTACCAACGAGTAGATTATGCATACTTTAATTTTGCAACAGGACATGCACTCGATGGTGCCATGACCGAACGCGGAAAAATCTACATCCTCTTCGGCGCTCCAACGAAGATCGAGCGCACACTATTGCCCGGCGAATCACCGATCGAGGTTTGGACCTATCTTAATAACGTCAAGAAAATTTTCCGATTCACCGATCCATCGAATCGAGGCGAGTATAAGCTAATCGAGATCAAAAATCTTTAACCGAGCCCAGGTCCCGTACTCGCAAGAAAATATCGTCATCACCTGTTCCTTACACGGGAGAGCAAAGCCCTCAAGTCCGTGTTTTTTGCTCTTTCCCAAAAAAACTTTAAATTCGTATCAAAAAATTGATTGTGTGGCGTAACAACTGTCTCGCGGCCCGTGTCTATCACGTAGTTGTTCTTGCGCTGAATTCAGAATAATGGATTTCAGTGCTATTTTACCGGTAAGTGAATAAATACCCACATTTCGTTCTGGCCCATGAAGATATTTGGTAAGAATCATCAGGTTTTCAGCACAGCTACATTCCGCTCGGCAACTCGCAGATCGTTCTATGTACTTGCGGCACTCTTAATTTCTGGCATATATATCGGCTACCAGGCGTGGGCTCACTCGAATGGACAGGGTATTGGAGGAGCGACAAATAAGAATGGCTTTGCGTCGGGTTGCTCATGCCATTGTGCAGCTTCGAATAGCGGCACTTCGGTTTCGCTCTCGACGAGCACAACTACTTTCGTGACTAATCACACCTACTCATTCACCGTGACTGTCTCGAACAGCGGTGAGTTGAAGGCAGGCGTCGAGGTTGCAGTTAAGAACGGCTCGCTGACCGCCGGGACAGGAATGCAACTCATTAGTGGTGAACTTACTCACACTTCCGCCGTAACACTGCCTGCAAGTTGGACATTCAGCTACACAACACCGAGCACAGCAGGTTGGGATACACTCTTCGCGACCGGCAATGCTGTCGATAATGATGGCAGTAATGATGGTGGCATGTGCAACGATCTCTGGAATTTTGCACCGAAGTTTGCTATGCAAGTCGTCGATCCTCCATCAACAAAAGCGATTGTAATTTCTCGAAATAGCATTGCACTCGGTAATATTCGCGTTGGGGGCACCAAGAAAGACACGCTTCATATTCGCTCTACGAGCAGCGCAGCTATCACGGTTGCTTCGACTTCGATGAAGACCGGAACGGTGTTCTCCCGTTATCCAACAACGAGTAGTCGTAGTATCGCCTCGGGTGCCTCGGAAGAGGATTCCATCTTCTTCACGCCGACTGGTCGCGGAAGTTTTAGTGATTCGCTCATTATCAATAGCGATGTCGATCTCGCTTCTGATCAGCGTAAGGCAGTCTATGTTTCCGGTGCAGGAATTCAAGGTGTGTATTCCGGTGGTTCGACGCTCGCGTTCAATAATGTCCGCGTGAATGCAAACAAGTTGATGGGCTTTGTTTATTCGAACACCGGTGATGATACCATCTTCTTTTCGACACCCACGATTTCGGGTAGCGGATTTACGATCCTCACACAACCGACCAAGCTCGCACTGCCTCCTGGCGTGACAGATTCTATCGTGGTGAAGTTCTTGCCAACTTCGAAGACGTCCTTTAGCGGTACGCTCACGCCGAGCGCTACCGGCTTCTCGATTCCGTCTGTCAGCTTGTCCGGCTCCGGTGTTGCTCCGACGATCTCCGTCAACGGCACGACGAACATGGGTGGTGTGCGAGTCGGCGCAGCGACGCAGGGCAGCATTACGATTCGCAACACAGGTAACGACGTTCTAAATATTTCGAATGTTGTTATCACCGGTGGTGCTACTGCACGGTTTAATATCGCAAGCTTTGATCACGCGATCGCTGCCGGTGCTTCGGGCACTATACTACTTAACTATAGTCCGAATGCCGAGAAGACCGACACGATCCAACTCGCGATCAATTCGGATGATCCGAACTCCGCGACAAATAATGTACAGGCATTCGCAGCGGGATTTGCACCCCACATGGCTCCGTTACAAAAGGATACCATTGACTTCGGTGCTGTGAAGATCAACACTGCGGGTGCAACTCGCGACGTGACGATCACGAATAACGGTACCGACATTCTGAATATTTCGAGCATCACCGTTGCGCCGCTTCCGTTCTCGCTTGGGCCGAAGCCATCTTCCGTCGATCCGGGAACACCTGCGCTCTTTACGATTAAGTTTATTCCAACAGCAGTTGGTCCGTTTAAGGGAAGTGCGATCGTAGCGAGCGACGATGCAAATCGTCCGCGCGATACCGTCTTCTGCAAGGGCAGTGGAATCAATAGCGCGTTGAACGTGCCGGCGGAAGTAGATTTTCATGATGTTGCTGCGTCGAGCACACATGATACAACGTTTACGCTTGGTAACACAGGCACGGCACCCGTCACGATCTTCCGTTATAAGTTAACAAGCACCGATGGTTCATTCCGAATCAAAGATACTTCGGCGCACACTATCGGAGCAGGTGCGACGGTACCGGTTTCACTAACATTTGCGCCGAGTGCTTCGGGTAACTTCAGCGGAACACTTGACGTGACGGTGGATGATGCAAGTGCTCCGACTCGCACGATCTCTATCAAGGGTCACGGCGTAGCAGGTGCTCTTAGTCTGAGCGTTCAGACTGTCGACTTCGGTAGTGTCGATACATTGACCAATAACGATAAGGTTATTCAGGTTTGCAATACCGGAACGGGTCCGGTTGTTTTAAACACCGCTGCCATCACCGGTTCAGCTGCATTCACCTACACGAGTGCGAAGCCGTTGCCGATTACACTCGGACCGACGGAGTGCGTGATGTTCACCGTTCGCTTCAATGCGCCGAGCTCGAAGACATTCGTAGGAACGCTGACGATTACACCGCAGGGCTTGCCACCACTTAGCGTTTCGCTTTCGGGCCAGGGTAATCCACCTAAGGCTGGGGTTGCTTCGCGCACAGTAGCTTCGGGTTGGACTGTGCAGATCAATCCGAATCCGAGCAACGCACTCTCGACGCTATCGGTGAAACTAGCGAAGCGTGCGAATGCAGAGATCGGCATCTATGATGTATCGGGTCGAATGCTCGAGATGATCACCAGCGCAACTCTCGAGG
>JBDTCS010000335.1:0-7819 GCA_039923455.1 Kapaibacterium sp. (SeqCode)
CAAAGTTTAGGAATGCAAACGACTCAGAATGAAGCTGTAAATGCCTGTAAAGAAAACACGTAAACCAAGCAAGGGCAAGAGATTAGATGATCTCATCGACGCGACTATCCCTGGTGCGAAACACCCAAAGAAGAGCGCAACCAAAAAGCCGAACTTCTACGAAAAGGTCTACGCAATTGTCGAACAAATTCCGCTCGGAAAAGTGACGACCTACGGCGCAATTGCCGAGACACTCGGGATGAAGGGCTCGTCGAGAATGGTCGGGCACGCACTCGGGGCTATGCCGGAGGATTCGGATCTGCCGGCACAGCGTGTGATTAATCGCATTGGTGCGCTTTCGGGTGCACATCATTTTGGAGGCTATGAACGTATGAGGTCTATGCTCAAGAAAGAGGGAATCACCTTCAAAGCTGAGATAGTGGATATGGAGGTTCACTTTTGGCATCCTAAAGCAATAACGGAGCAATACCGCAAGAAAAAGGGTTAGGCAGTATCTTTGCACAGTGGAAATGCGTCGGAGATTCAGCGCAAAGCGAAAAATTTGATTATTATCGAACACGAATAGTATGGCGACGAATGTAGTGATGCCCAAAATGGGCGAGAGTATTACCGAAGGTACGGTTTTGCGTTGGTTGAAGAAAGAGGGAGAGGCCGTTGCCAAAGACGAGCCCATCCTCGAGATATCCACAGATAAGGTAGATACCGAAGTACCCTCGCCGGTAGCCGGAACACTGCTAAAGATCATGGTACAAGAGAAAGAGACCGTGAGCGTTGGCACATTGATCGCTGTAGTCGGCGCAAGTGGTGAGTCTGCAGGCGCACCCGCAGCTGCACCTGCCGCCGCGACACCCGCGCCTGTTGCTGCACTCGCCGCAAGCGCACCCGCTGAAGCAGCTCCTGCGGCTCCGGCAGCCACAGCATCTTCCACGTTAACTTCAGCTCCACCTCCAGAACCCCAAGCATCTGCAGCACCAGCCGCACCAGCACAGGTCGCGGCGCCGAGTGGAGGAGAGCAGGCAGTTGTAATGCCAAAGATGGGTGAGTCGATAACTGAAGGCACTGTGCTCCGCTGGCTAAAGAAGGCTGGCGACGCTGTTAAGAAGGATGAACCGATCCTTGAGATATCTACCGATAAAGTTGATACCGAGGTCCCGGCTCCTTTTGCCGGTACACTCACGAGAATCGTAGCGCAAGAGAAAGAGACGGTAGCTGTTGGTTCAACTGTGGCTTATATTTCGACAGGTGCCGGAGTTGCAACAGCAGCGCCTACTCCGACGCAACCCGCAGCCAGTGTTCCCACAAGTGCTCCTGCTCCCGTCGCTGCTCCCACATCGGCGCCAGTTGTTTCCACTACCGGAAGGTTCTACTCGCCGCTCGTAAAGACTATCGCAAAAGAAGAGGGCGTCTCGCAAGCAGAACTCGATACGATTCCCGGAAGCGGACTCGAAGGCCGAGTGAACAAGACAGATATGCTCGCCTACGTTGATGCACGCAAGTCGGGTAAGGTGTCAGCGCCTGCTTCGGCACCTGCTTCTGCACCTGCCTCGGCGACTGGACAAACAACCGTCGCAGCTCCGGCAACCGTCAAGTATCCGCTTCCTGCTGCGGGACTCTACACGGTTATTCCGATGGATAACATCCGTCAGAAAATCGCGGAGCACATGGTACGCTCGAAGCGGACCAGCGCACACGTTTCGAGTGTAACGGAGGTTGATATGACGAACATCGTAAACTTCCGCAATGCGAACAAAGAGGCCTTCAAATCGCGTGTTGGGCTGAACCTAACATACACTCCGATCCTCATAGAAGCGATGGTTCGTGCGATCAAGGATTTCCCGATCATAAATTCCAGCGTTGAAGGGACTGACGTTATCGTGAAGAAGGAGATTAACTTCGGAGTCGCAGTCAGCTTGCCGCAAGTTGAAGGATCGCCACTACCGCCTGCGCTAATCGTGCCGGTGATCAAACACGCCGACGATCTCAATTTTGTTGGACTAACAAAGGCACTCAGTGATCTTGCGAGCCGAGCAAGAAGCAAAAAACTTAAGCCGGATGATATTTCGGGTGGTACATTCACGCTAACGAATCCCGGTATCTATGGAAATCTGTTCGGCACACCGATCATCAATCAGCCGCAGGTTGCGATTATGTCGACGGGTGCTATTGTGAAGCGTGTCATCGTCCAAACAGACGCGCATGGTAACGACACGATGGCCATTCGGAGCATGATGTATCTTGGTTTGAGCTACGATCATCGCATCATTGACGGAATGTACGGCGTCCAGTTCACCGATCGTGTGAAAAAATATTTGGAAGAGTTTAGCGGATTCTCTTTCTAATTGTTCCGGCCCTTCCCAGATTAAAGGCGGGGCCGATGTTCGGAGTTTGCCCTCCAATATTTTGTATGTACAAAGTCTACTGCGATTTCGACGCGACTGTGACGGAGAACGACGTGTGGAATGTACTCTTCACGCAGTTCGGTCAGCCGAGCGCCTTTACCATTTGGGAAGAATTTAATCAAGGTCGCCTCACAGCTGCTGATTGTATTCGCTTCGCCTGTAACACCGTTCACGGTGCGGATCCCAAGATTGCAGAGTCACTGTTTCGATCGCAAGCGCTCCGAAGCGGTTTTACGGATTTCCATAAGTTCTGCGTTGACAATAAGATAGAGCTTCACATCGTAAGTGACGGATTCTCGGCTTACATTCGCCCGATACTCGAAGAAAATAATCTCGACATTCCGTTTCATGCAAATAATATCGAGGTGACGAGTCATGGCACGCTCTCAGTCGATTTTCAGAATGCGAGAGAATCGTGTGAGGCTTGCGGAAGTTGCAAATGCGCGAAGTTGCTCGAGACGAGCTCGGACGATGACACGATTGTTTATGTTGGCGATGGGTACTCGGACGTTTGTCCGGTCAAGATGGCCGATGTCGTTTTTGCCAGAGATACGCTGCTCAGGTTCTGCAGCAAGAACGGCATTCCGCATCATCCATTTGCAGATTTTTTTGAGGTGCGCGATATTCTCAGCAATTATCTAATGGACCGCCCGAAGTATAAACGCGAGCAAGCCCGTCGGCAGCGTAAAGCTCTTTATATGCTCGAGTAGTCGCCATGTCAGAACTTTCCACAATCATTCGACCTGCCATTTTTGACGAATTCCCAGAGATAGTCGAAGCACAAAGCACACGACTCGGAGGTGTTTCGCCGGAGCCATTCGGAATGAATCTCAGCAGTCACGTCGGAGATGATCCTCACTCTGTCGCACAAAATCGTGAGTTGTTTCTGTCGAGCATAGATTGGCCTCTGACTTCGCAGGTCGTTTATCAAAATCAGATTCACTCCTCGAACATAACACAAGTGAACGGTGACGAAGTTATCGTTCGTGAATCGGATGCCCTGCTGACCGAACGACCAAATGTACTGCTCGCTGTTAGCGTCGCGGACTGTACACCAGTGTTGCTGTATGATCCCATCACGAAGATCATCGCCGCAGTTCACGCCGGCTGGCGGGGGACAGAACAAATGATCACGCTACAAACCATCAAGCGCATGCGTGAACTTGGTGCACAACCTGAGAATATTCGCGCTTTCATCGGAGCCTCGGCATCAGGCGAGCGTTATGAAGTTGGGCTTGAGGTTGCTACACTCTTCGATAAACGCGTGATCAAAGAGCTTGGGAATCAAAAGTTTTTGCTTGACGTCAAGGCTGCCAATCTTGAGCAACTCCACTATCACGGCATCAAGGACACAAACATTGAGGTCTCCCCATTGTGTACGATCGGGGAGCCGATTCTCCACTCCTTCCGTCGCGACGGAAAACGATCTGGTAGAATGCTCGCGGTGATTGGGCGCAAGAAAAAGTATAATCCAAGTTTAGATTAAAAACAACGCCACAGACAGTAACTGTCTGTGCCTTTCGGGGCATCGCTTAATTAAGCAGAGTGCTATTGGGCATTATCCGCGATCAAGCCAAGTACGATTTGAATTACGTCGATTACTAAGGGGGCCAGATTAATCCTGCAAGATCATAGAATAACACTGTTCCGAGCACTGAGGTTATTCCAATATCCAACCATGCCTTATTTTGGCTTAAAAGTACTAACGCAACGCTTCCAATCGCAGTACCTGCAACGCCCCCCAAAGTTCGACCTGTATCCCAGTGTAGCGCTGTGAGTGAAACGTCGGTAAGAATTGCTGGGGCCACCAACGCAATGCAATATGCGATGAAACCAGTTAGGGGCGGACCCTGGCTCGAATTCGGTTGAGGCGTTTTAGCATTTGCGTTGAATGATAACATAGGAATCACCCATCCAGCTTCGGATGCGAGAAATTGAACAGCTATCGACGCTGGGAATAACAGGCCGACGGGACGTATTGCACTATCCATGCGCGGGATGGAGTCAGGGGTTAGATGATTGGAAGAATCTTTGAACTGCGCGCGGACGATAACCGGTAAGAGCATAACAATACTCAAACCGGCCATTATTCGCTTCATGAACGTCCTTTTGCTGACGAACGCCTTTTGATCTCTCAAAGTAGTAAAAGAAATTTAGGAGCCACTCGTCGTTTGACAATCCTTCAAGAACCTTGAAATAGCGCCCTCTAACTTCAACATGGGATATGACCATTATTGGCCTCGCAATCGAGCCAAGGCATCGGTGGAGGGTCGTAAGGATTCAGGCCATTGCAACATTTAATCCCAGAGCTTCTATCTACTGCGAGACCGCTTCCTTTGATCCACATATCAAATCCTGGCACCCATTTGTGCGTTTTTTTGTCACAATCGCAGCCCCACTCGCACTCAGCACAAGGAGGACATGGGGGAGGTGGATTAGTTGTGCAGCTCAGGGAAGTTCCCGGACAACAAGGCCAGCCATTTGGATTCGTGACTCGATCTGTCCCGCTATCAAATTCTGATTTTGGGATACCGTTTACGTATTCACACGTGTACCCGCAACGGTGGCACTGTTCGATACCGGTTGTCTTTGTAAGTTTACAAAGATCAGTGCACGCACCATAATCTCCAACACCTGCGCATTGCGAAGTAGGTACCGTTCCTCCGCAGAGGCAACTGTCGGCATGCCTGCCATCAAAATCTGCATAGCAAGGATTAGATTTGAGCCAATTGAAGAGGAGCAAATCATATGCTAGATTGAAAATCCCAAAAAGTATTGGCAATTCTGCTATGAGTGATGCTTGCCATGTAGAGATAAGCGCAGCACAAATCAGGAGCTCGAAGGGTCTAAGATACCACGGTACCGATTTCGATTCCTCCCATAGGGTATTCCACGCTTGGGCAATAATATTTCCGATAACACACGAGCTAACCTTTAAATTTGCACCGGAAACATCCGCGAGATTTTTGGCACACCAGATTCCAATGTCGTGATCGAAGCAGCAATTACCGATATCAACACTATAGGATCCGATGCAGGGCGCCACAAATATGACATGCGTCTTATCCGAAGTAAATATTGGCAATTGATTACTCCCCAACGGTGATGTACACTTAAGATCGTGGGGAACGCAGTAGGTACCTGCGTCAGGGGGGTGGTAGTTCGCCTCCGTGGCGCATGGATCGTACTTATCAACAACTTTGCCTGAGCGCTTAGGATTACCAAGTACGGTCGCCAGTGCTGCGAGCGCTATCAGTTCAAGTGAGGTCGACGGTGGTATGGTATTGGATTGCTTCGTGTTATTGGAGGCAGACCATCCACTTCCTATCCAAATCAATTGGGCATCCACGAGCGTGGCATTCTCTCTTGTTGAATGTACTCTAACGCGAATATTCCGTGCGACGTCCACCGCGGCAGTGGCCGTGTAGTGGTCTCCTGCTGGGGTTGCCGCGGTATGCGTCGTCGATTCGCCTGGTAGAGTTCGGAGAATCTTCTTCATCCAAGCGTCTTCACCAATGTTTGCGCGAAGATCACTAGCCATCGCTCTCATTTGTGCTATCGATTCTCCTGTCAATGCAGGGAAATTTGAACTCGGCAAGCCCACATTTTTTCGCAAACTAGTTTCGTTTCCGCAATCCCCGCCGCAACCGCACCCACAACTTCCGCTCCCGTCGCAGTCGCAGGGAGGTTTTAGCCCGCTCCATCCCTCTTGCATCATCCAGTCGCTCCTCTGAGGGGCTGCCCTTGTGTACTCATTATAATATTGAGGATTGATGATTGATGGCGAAGAAGCGGTGTTATGCGGCGGAACCCCTAAGAAAAAATCATACTCAGGAATTCCTCGGTTCTGCGGTTGGGTCTTTGCACTCTTTGGGACGATCATTGCTGAACTTGGCTTCGATCCACAACTCGAACATCCTCCCCTGATTTTCGCCGGAGCTGTTTGAGTAATGCTTGGCTCCACTACTGTTGCTGTCATTGCCATCCGCGGTTGCAGTGGGTGCTGCTCTATCATTTGTGGCGCAGTGATTGGCATAGATGCAATTTGCGCCCCTGGGAATATGCCGAAGAAGTTCGTCGCCATAAGAGGATTCGAAAAGAAACCGTTAGCTAGAAATCAGTTCACTATATTCCAATCCATCTCAAACATACTCCAATTCGCTGCATTATCGATCACTCGCATCGCCATGTTGACTCTGCCAGGTCCGGTAGTACAAACTGTGAGCTTGCGTTTTGTTCCTCCGAAAGTATTCGTCCAAGCGAAAACTGGAATCGTTCCATTAGCACCATTGATAAAATTGCCGCCCGTAGTGGAGTTGTCGCGTATGCTCAATTGAATGTCGGTCGAAGTAACACCTGCCGCCCAATCGAGGAAAAAGGTAGTCAGAAATCGATTTCCGGCTTTCAGAAAAATAATTTTCTGCACGGTCGGTGGGAGTTGGACATTCGACCGAACGATCCCATGGGAACTGGTCCATTGTTGAGCCAGAAAAATTCCTTCAAAGTCTGCTACTCCGGCTACGGGAAAGCATATCGGCGTTGATGTTGGCCCAACCGCCGAAAGAGTGAGCGGAGATCCGACCCATGTCGTATTATTCAAAAACGATGGGCTATTTAGAAACGTCGCTGTTTGAGGCAGCCCTGTATTATCGTCGAGTTGTACGAAAGAAACGATGCTACGAGGGTCCATTGCCTGCATCAGAGGCAGATCGTACCAGGATTGGGGATTGTTCATAGTTTTGATTGTAAAAATGCGTTGTAAACAGGGAGTTCAAAAGAGTTCGAAAAAAAGCATAGTACGCAAAATCGCTTTTGACGATTTGATCGCAAATAAAAGCGATGCCACTGTTAAAAGATATTAACTTTACCGCTGAAATCTAGTTAGCTGTGGCGATAGCAGATATTGTCACGAGATGGTCTGAGAGTTTGCGATGTGTATTAGACGAGTTAAGAGGCTCGCCTCATGTCACAGCGCACTTCGGCTCAAAGCTTGCAAAAAAATCAATCAAGAATTTATGATAACAGAAAATCGATAGTTGTTCATGATATAACAAGGATTTCTCCCTCGTAACCATAATCAACTATACGAAGATACACAAAAAAATAATCGAAGTCAAGAGGCAAACGCAAGTATTTTAATTTTTTTTGAGACTAAGCTATATGTAAATAAAAAGGGGTATTATCGAGTTTGCAAATTGTGCTTGCATCAAATTAAGGGTACGTGGATTAGGTTGGCACACAAGAGAAATTGAATCAACTATGAGCATCAAAAAGTATAATGCGAGGTTCAGCAGTTGTAAAATGTGCTTTTTCAAGTTCATACTAGAACTACTCAAATTATTAGCACAGAACTTGGTTGTTTTATGGTTGCCCCAAAGGTCCTGCACGACGCGAAAACAAAGTCAGTATAAGGCAACCGA
>JBDTCS010000336.1:0-19537 GCA_039923455.1 Kapaibacterium sp. (SeqCode)
GCACTATCCAGGTCGTTTTCAAATGCTTGGTAGAAAGGCGGTATCGGTTTATAGTTATCGTTGTTCTCAACATATCCCGACCAGTTGCGACGATATCCGAAGCGTGTCAAAACCTTTGAGCGATCATTGGAACGGACTTTCGTATCAAGGAGAAATTGCGCTTGCACTCCCGCGACCGTCGGAGCTTTGTTCTTGTACTTCCATTTCATTACGATCTGCCCGCTAAAATCAAACGCAACGGGATAGACATCCTGGCTCAGCTCACCGGCAGGTAGGATCCATGTTGTTCTGATCGTATCGCCCGTGATATAGCTATCTCCATAATAGAGATATGAACCAAAATTCGGGTACGTAGTAAAATCGTAATTCGAGACTTCGTTGTTGGTATAAAGAACTCCGTTGATCTTGCAGGTAAAATAGGATTTATCAGGGAAGGAAAGCGTCATCGGACCACGTCCGTTATCGTAGTACCCGTTGGCGGTGGTGGTGATCGTTACTCGTCCGCTATTTGGAAACACGCGAGCAGTCACGAATCGATTACCTACGCTAAGCTGCGCGAAACTTGTGCTCGCGAAGCACGAAAGCACGAAGGCAACGAGAAGAAAAATTCTGAAGCAGCTAGCCTTCCGGCCAGCACTCGGCTGAATTTGTTGCACAATCATAGATCACAACAGTTGAATTAAAACTCGTCCTCCCCAAAAGACAAGTTGTAAACCTTCCCCACGCGAGGCACTTCCTGAAGGGAAATTAACCTCGATAGCTTCTTTAAAGCTTCTCTATAGCTTCTTTATAGCTTCTTTTTGACGGAAGTCACTAAACACTCTACATCTATCTACGAAAGTTCGACTCGAAAAATTCGCGAATGTAGTACTTAAATAACACCTAGAAAACTCAAAAGTAACAGAATCGTAGAAAATAGGTTACGCTCGCGAAAGGCGAGAGAGGGAAGCGACCGAAGGAAGGAGAGCGGTTTCGTGGATTGCGTAGCTATGGCTTCCAGCCGGCACGCTTAACTTTCTCCAGAATTAAGGAAATGGAGCCAATCCCGATCTGCATCTCAATCCGTACCGGAACCGCGGCTTCATCGTCGGTCAGATAGGCCGTAAAGTGACCATTCGCGCCAAGAGGAGCTGAATTACCCATATCGGCTTGTCCCTCTACAATTCGAGTTTTTATCGTTTGATCCTCAAAAGCCGGACACTCCTCATCGCTATGCTTGCCTGTAAATCGGCAGGCAACGTTCTTTTCGCCCTCCATCCCGCGAAGTGGAAAACCGTATGCAGCACCGGAAGCGCTCCAGGTACGCATGTTAAAAACGAGCGTTAAAGCATCACTAAATGGCTCCACATTATTTGTGACTCGGCTCGCGACCGCATCGTCTGAGTAGGTCATCGTCTTTTTTTCGTGATCGTACACGAAGACTTTGTTCGTTTTTTTATCGCCGTTTCTGGTGTGCTCTTCGAAGCGAACGAGATAGACTGCGTGCGTATCAATGACGTCAATCACTTGCGTCTTGGTATCGAGGAACGGCACATCGGCCGTCCAAAATTGCATTCGAGCTGTGAGTTGGTTCGGACCGAATTGACTCGTCGGCGAGCCGGTTTGTATCACGAGAGTCCCGAGTTTGATGAAGCCGAACTTCACTTTATAGACCAGCTCCTCACCCGATTGAAAAACGGAGCGACGTTTCTGCGCACTGGTGTCGTTAACAGCGCCGAAAGATAGCACGCAGATCAGAACCGTTACGGCAAAGATTACGCGGCGCGTCAAAAATATTCTCATCAATAGCTACGATAATGTAAAAACCACACTCGATCGGTTCAACAACAAACGACAGACTCTAGTCAAGAACGAGAATAGCCTTCCGAGTTACAGAAAAAGTATTACAAAGATTGTAAAACAGCTCAAGCAGTAACGAAATTTGTGGGCAACTCTTTCCCTCAAATCGTTGGATTAGTGTTAAGAATGATTCATCACCGCGTATCCCAAATCATGTGCAATTCCCCACTCTTCCCCATTTCGGATGTAATTTTGCACAGTAGCCAACGAATTCACAACGTTTCAAGAGCAAATTCATGAGGATCCTTGTTTTAGGTTCGGGAGCACGCGAGCACGCCATTTGCTGGAAGCTCAAGCAATCACCCCTCGTTAATAAGCTATTCTGCGGGCCGGGAAATGCAGGCATTGAACAAGTAGCTGAGTTGGTTGACCTGATTCCAACGGATGTGAAGACGGTCGTCAGCTTTGCATTGCGCGAGCGAATCGACCTTGTGGTCGTCGGACCCGAAGGCCCTCTTTCTATCGGTGTCGCTGATGCACTTGATAAGGAGCGGATTCCTGTTTTCGGACCTCGCAAAAACGCTGCGGCACTCGAAGCATCGAAATCTTTCGCGAAGGAATTCATGCATCGCCACGGAATTCCGACTGCACGCTACGCCGTATTTTCCAGTGACGAAGAGTTAGAAGCAAGAGCATTCTTGCGTCATGTAACGTATCCAGCTGTAATCAAAGCTGATGGCCTCGCTGCCGGTAAAGGAGTGATCATCGTCGAGACGGAGGCAGAGGCTACACATGCTTTGGACGAAATCTTTAATCAACGCGTCTTTGGGGAAGCCGGCAATCGAATCGTAATTGAAGAATTCATGGAAGGGGAAGAGGCAAGTATTTTTGCGCTGACCGATGGCACAGCATACGCAATTCTTTCTCCAGCGCAAGATCACAAACGAATTCTCGATGGTGACCGCGGAAAGAATACCGGCGGAATGGGCGCATATGCACCTGCTCCGATAGTCACAGAGGCCGTGCTTGAGCAGGTTCGTAAAGAGATCATAGAGCCGACACTTAAAGGGCTTCGAGAAGAAGCTAGAATTTACCGAGGTGTACTATATGTCGGTGTGATGATTCGCAATAACAGAGCACGCGTTGTAGAGTACAATGTTCGCTTCGGTGATCCGGAAGCGGAGGTGGTGTTGCCACTTATCGATGGTGATCTGGCGGAGATCATGCTCGCATGTGCCGATTGCCGACTCGAATCCATTTTACCTATCAAGCTTTTTTCCGCTTCTGCTGTGACGGTAGTCATTGCAAGCCAAGGGTATCCGGAGAGCTATCAAACCGGTGAGGTGATCTCAGGACTCGATGAATTCACGACCAAAAAAGAGATTGATGAAGGCATCGTCGTTTTTCATGGTGCAACAAAGAAGAACGACCAGGGACAGATCGTGACGTCGGGTGGAAGAGTGTTATCGGTCACTGCGGTCGGATATGGCGACGATCTAAAAGGCACGATCACGCAAGCATACAATGCTGTTGCGCTCATAGGCTTCAACGGTGCATACTACCGCAGCGACATCGGGAAAAAAGCAGTGGATCCGGTCAGCGTGCTTTGAGTGCTCCGGCAAATTACAATTGTAGTCGCACAGTCGTCGGTTTGTCAGCGCGCACCACTTTGAGCGTTATGACGTCACCCGCATGGTGATCTGCAAGGATACTTTCGATCTCCCCGGGATCACGAACTTGTTCTGCGTCTACACCTGTGATAAGATCGCCAATCTGCAATCCTGCTTTGTCCGCCGGAGAGTTGCGGCTTATATCTGTCACCACCACACCATCGTCGCTCTTGATCTGAAAATATTGCTTCACATCCGAAGAAAGAGGATTGACTCGAAAACCAGGTTTGGCGATCGCCGGACGTGCCTTGTTACCGGATTTTAGCTCTTCGAGAATTACCTTGATCTTGTTGATCGGAATCGCAAAACCAAGTCCGATCGAACCTGCACCTTGATAGCCTTGCGCTGTCGAGAAAATCGTTGAGTTCATTCCGATCACCTCACCATTCGCGTTCAGCAATGGCCCGCCGGAGTTACCGCTCGAAATCGCAGCATCGGTTTGGATCATGCCGCGATAATTTCTTCCCTCTTCCACTCCCAAATTCACTTCGGTATTTGAGATCACACCCACAGTAACCGTTGGCTTGTTATTTTTCGAGAAGAGCCCGAAGGGGTTTCCCATAGCGATCGCCCACTCGCCAACAGCAAGATCATCTGACCTACCAAAGCGGATAAACGGCAGATCGGAGCCATGGATCTTTAGCAATGCGACATCAGAAGTATGATCGGATGCCACAAGCTCGGCGTCGTATTGCGCTCCTCCCGAAAGCGTGACGATAATCTTCGCAGCGTTGCCTGCGACGTGATCATTGGTGAGAATGTATCCGTCGGCGGAGATAATAAAACCAGAGCCCAGACCTTTCACTTCATACTTTTGTGTGTACGTTCTTCCACCACCGAAAAACTGGCGAAAGAAAGGATCGTTGCCGAAGGGACTATCGGTGTATTGCTGTTCACGAACTTCCGTCACGTTAATACCAACGACGGCCGGACTTGCCTTTGCAACTGCGTCCGTTATAGCGTTGTGCCGATTGGCAGTGAGCTTTCTATTTGTGGTGTCGCGATCTTGCGGGTCAGTCGAGACAGTATATATCTGCCCACCATTTACTCGTGCACTGTGGTTGTCTTTTGTGCATGAGCTAAGTGGAGCGCAAAACGCGACGCATGCAAAAATCTGGGGAAGTACGAGGAGTGCACCTTTGCTGAAAAATCCGTTGCGAGTCATTAATCGATAAAAATTAAGAGATCAAATTCTACTTTGCCGCAGGAGTACGATCGCCATTCTGAATAAACGAAGTTGCCACTCAAAAAACCAAAACAATGCTATCCCGAAACGAAGTTACTTCCGGTAGCAAAAAAGTTGAAGCCGCCTATCTCCTAACGATGAGTCGCTCCGCTTGTTTCACCTTTCTCACTTACGATCGAATTTGCCTTCGCGGACTTCCCAGTCATAAGCTCAAAGAATGGCTGCACATGACGTGAGAAAATCACGATCAGAATTCCCAAGGCCATGGTTCGCAATCCCCAAGGAGTCAACCCCGAGATAGAAAGCGTACTCATGCTGATTACCCGATCCGATAGAACCGTGAGTAAAAATGCGAGCGCCACTATCGCTATGAAAGCGCCAAAATGCACGTGCCGCTTGATGGTTAGCGCAACAGAATAAAATAATAGCCAAGCTAAAAGCATATACGGATTTGTCGCGAGACAAATTCCCGCTGCCGTCGCGAGTCCGCGTCCCCCATGAAATTTTAGCCAGACAGGATAGCAGTGCCCGAGTACCAACCCGACCGCGAGCCAGACCAACCCAACTTGCATCCCTAACAATTCTGCAATCGCGATGGGAAGCGCACCCTTCAGTAAATCGGCCAGTAGCACATACACCCCAACGCTTTTCTGCTTTGTCACCTCGAACGAGTTCAGCGCACCGATGTTACCTGAACCAGACTGACGCAGATCGAGCCCCGTCTTCCATTTTGTAATCAAGTACGCGGAAGGCACCGAGCCGATCAGATAGCCGATCAGGCCTGCCTCGATCAAAGCTGCGAACATATATGCATTATTTTGTTATCAGGGGGATTCGCTTCCAATGGGAAGTCAAATTTTCCTGCGATATTTGAAGTCACAACTTTATAGCACCAACTCTGCAACGTGATAGAGCCAGATAGTCCGTTAGAATCTTTTTCCACACCTGACCCCGATCGTGAAGCTCGACAGGGATTCCCTGAAGCAATCTTCGCGGAATTCAAGACGCCCTCGGAAGTCGCGATGATTGCGCAGAGTATTTATCAACGCTCCGGTCGCCTACTCGCGACAAGAGCAAGCGAGGAACAGTTTCAAGCTGTAGGAGCATTGCTGCCGAGTGCAATCTATAGCGCTCGTGCAAAGACAATTCACATTCTTCCGGATGCCTCACGAATCAATCCAGCATTTGTCAAAGCGCACGTCACAATTGTCGCGGCCGGAACGAGCGATCTCACAGTAGCCGAAGAGGCGGGCATTACGCTTGAGGTGGCTGGCATTGGGACCGTGCAGCGAATCTACGACGTAGGGGTCGCGGGCATTGAACGATTGCTCCGACGAGTTGAAGAACTTCGGAGCACGCAAGTAATCATCGTATGTGCCGGAATGGAAGGTGCGCTTCCTTCTGTCGTGGGTGGTCTCGTGAAAGTACCGGTGATCGCCGTGCCGACATCCGTCGGTTATGGCGCAAGTTTCGGCGGACTTGCGGCGCTACTCGGAATGCTAAACTCCTGCGCATCCGGACTCACCGTCGTAAACATAGACAACGGCTTCGGTGCCGCGATGGCGGCAATTCGTATTTTCTCAGCATTAACAAATTCATCCAGCGACTCTCGATGATCAAATCCTACTTAGATTTGGCGAAACAAGTTGCTCGCGAAGCGGGCGACTACGCAGCAAGTGTGCAGAAGAAGGATCTTACCGTCACGACAAAGTCAAACGAGACGGATCTTGTGACACAAGTCGATAAGCGCAACGAAGCGGAGATTCGCCGAGCAGTACTCGAAAGATTTCCCGATCACGCGTTCATGGGTGAGGAGATGGGAGAGACCACCGCCACGAGCGGCGTACGTTGGGTGATCGATCCCATCGACGGTACTGTAAATTTTGCGCATGGGTTGCCAATCTGGTGTGTATCGATCGGCATCGAAGTGAATGGAGTGGTCGAGTGTGGAGTGATCTACAATCCAAGTCTCCGCGAAATGTTTAGCGCCGAGCGAGGAGTTGGAGCTTTTTTGAATGACAAACCGATTCACGTTTCTACTTCGACAAACCCGAAGCAATCGCTTTACGTTACCGGCTTTCCATACAACGTGGACGAGAATCCCGGCAAAGTGATCGAGCAATTTGTTCGGTTTCTAAACGAAGGCTTGCTTGTGCGCAGGCTCGGAAGTGCAGCGCTTGATCTCGCGTATGTCGCCTGTGGCAGGTTCGATGCATTTTGGGAAGGGTTTTTATCTCCGTGGGATACTGCAGCCGGGCAATTACTTGTTCGCGAAGCCGGTGGCCGAGTTACCCATTATGACGGTAGCGATTATTCCATTCACAAAAAATCTATTCTTGCGTCGAATGGTTTGCAGCACGCGATGATACAAGATCTGATTACCGAGGCAATCACGAACGCCTGATAAAGTATATTTACTTACCTTAGTAACGACACTATGAGTGCATCTCTTTCTATCGTCGCATTTCTGCTTGGTATTGTCGAAGGATTAACAGAATTTATTCCTGTCTCCTCGACTGGCCACATGATCGTGATCGGCGATGGCTTACACTTTAATTCGCTCATCGGTAGCGCGGATAGAGCGGAGTTGTTTCTTGTCGTGATTCAGCTCGGTGCGATACTTGCTGTTGGTTGGTACTACCGTCAGCGTTTGCAGGCAAGTTTGTTTGCGCGATCACTGGATTCGAAGCCGGGCAAGCTTCGTACGCATCTCGCAGTTGCGTTTCTTCCGGCCGCTATTTTCGGATTTCTTTTTCACAAGCAACTGAAGATGTTGCTGACGCCTCTGACGGTCGCGATCACCTTGATCATCGGTGGAATCGTTATTATTCTCGTTGAGCGCAGCGGCAAAACGGCAAAGCGCACAACTACAGTCGATACGATGACATTGAAAGACGCGATCGTCGTTGGATGCTCGCAAATACTTTCTCTTATTCCGGGCACATCCCGCTCGGCAGCAACGATCATGGGTGGAATGCTTGGAGGCATGGAGCGTTCAGCAGCAACGGAGTTTTCGTTTCTACTTTCGTTTCCAATTATGATCGCTGCGAGTGTGTTCGAACTCGTCAAGTATCGCGCACTGCTTACGAGCGATATGTTCTCCACGATAGCGATCGGATTTGTGGTCGCCTTCGTGACTGCCTTACTTGTCGTCGGTTGGCTCGTGCGATTTGTACAAGGACATTCCTTTGCAGGTTTCGGATATTACCGCATCGCATTCGGCGCAATGATCCTTGTGCTCTACAGCATGAACTTCTTTAGCAATTAGACATCTGTGGTTTGTCCAACTATTTCCGCACTTTGAATCGGAAGCCAGTTCTGCATACTATTTGTACTGCCCAAGACGGCAAAGCGTAGCCTCATTCAAACAAGAGAGCTACGCTTCACATCGTACCGAAGGTCAATGTATCCTCCACGCTTTCCTTAGTACTACTTCAAGCTTAGAGTTTTGTAAAGAAGGTTACACGGCCAACAATATCGGATTTGCGTTCCAATGCTGCTGCGCTCTGATCGGTATAGGTATCAATCCAGATGTTCGGCTCAATGTGCACGTTGGTTATCGGCTGCCAATCTAGACCCGCCGTAATGAAATTCTCCTTGAACCCCCTATCGGTCAATCCCGAGTTCGGAGTAAACATGTCAAAGCGCGCAAACGCGGCAAGTGTCTTTTCCACGATCGGAGCATGAGCAAAGATCGAAAGTCCACCAGGTGTGACATTCGGGTTATTCTTGACTGTCTGGTTCTGAAAAGCATACTCAACTCCAACCGAGATTGGATCGGTATTCAGTGCTATAAACCCTTTCAGCGTAGTGCTCTTGTTTGTATCGTTCGAGTTCGCACCAGTGTAGTTGGCATCAGCGAAGAACTCAACAATAATCTTTTTGTCAAGGAACATCGCGTAGACTTCAGCATAGTACTTTTTGAATTTGTTTGTCTCATCCTTTTGGTTTGCGCCGTTACCGATCATCGCGGTATAGCCAAAGTTGCCAGCATCATCTAATGTACCTTTGAGTGATACACCCATGTCGTTTGAGCCTTCGAGTCCGCGGAAGTCGAGGAAAGTTTTTTCAATCGAACGGTAGCCCCAGATCGACTCGGAAAGTGCGAAGCCGGGAGTTGGCTGCTGACCGACTGTGATTGTTGACATAGGAAGCGCATTCTTAAACCGAACATTCGCACCCTTAAGGTAGAAGCCATTCGTGCCATCATTCAAGAGGCCAGCTGCGCCAGCAACGCCTGAACTGGGAGGTGCTATTGCTGGCTCATGCGCAAGGAGAATTCCGGCCGAGATCATTGGAGAAAACCAGTAATCATACCCGAGATAGATACGACGAATATCAAAAGCTTGGAAGTCCTTTGGAGAAGATGCATAATAGCCTTTGCCGCGAACGGGCGTCGTGTCTGCGCCTATCTGGTAGCCATAGTCAAAGAAGATCTGACCCGAAAACCCGCCGTGTGCTTTGAAGCTGGTATCGGCCTGTTGTGCATTTGCCCCTGTATTCAAGAGAATCAAAGCGCTAACTGCAAGCGTGAAAATATATATTCTGATGTGCCGTTTCATTCGTTATGTGAGTTGTTAGAAAATCATGTAAGAAAGTATCTTCTACTTTTTCCATCAGCGCAAAAATACTAGTTTACTTGTTAAGCGAATGTTGCGTCTGCATTAAATAGACTTTACGGATTGGCCATTTTCATAATGTGAATGCATCGTAAGTGATGGAAAAACTACAAAGCGGTTGCGCAGAATCAATGAGCAATACGACCTCTTCCGAGAGCAAGGCGAGCGATCACGTTAATTCCAAAAACGAACGAGAGCAAGACGAAACCCGCTGCCCACGCTTGCCGATGCCAGTCTTCATACGGAGAGATTGCATAGGTAAAGATCATGACGGGGAGGGTCGCCGTGGGGTGGCTCCAACCTTCACTCCAGAACTGATTGTTGAGCGCTGTAAACAGAAGCGGCGCTGTTTCCCCTGCGACTCGAGCCAGATCGAGCATAACGCCGGTGAGAATCCCGCGTGCGGCAGCTGGAATCACAACCGTCGTGATTACCTGCCATTTCGCAGCACCCAGCGCAAATGCTCCTTCCCGTAGTGAAGCCGGTACAGCTTGCAAAAACTCCTCGGTGCTTCGCACGGCGATTGGTATCATCATGATTCCTAGTGCAATGCCTCCAGCGACTGCCGAAAAGTGTCCTTGACGATGCACTATCCAAGTATAAACCACGATACCAATTACAATCGATGGTACGCCATTCAGAAGATCTGTTACGTAACGAAGGACAAAGCCTGAGGTCTTGCTACCATATTCCGATAAATAAACCCCACCTAAAAAACCGATAGGAACCCCCAATGCTGCTGCAAGCAATAGCACCTTGCCGCTGCCTACCAGCGCATTAGCCATACCTCCTCCGGTTTCGCCGACCGGCACTGGAAGTTTCGTGAAAAAGCCCCAGTTGAGTGCGCCGCCTCCCTTTATCACAAGGTAACCCAAGATGAAGAGGAGAATACCAACCGTCACGGCAGCACACAGCGCTGTGAGCGTGAACATGAGTTTGTTCGTGAGTCGCTTACGCCGGTGATAATTCATCATACGCGACCCGAAGCCTTTGAGGTTTGCATTACCAGAATTCTCGCGAATCCATTTAGCACGAAAGTCACAACGAAGAGAACGAGCCCCAGTTCGATGAGGGAGTTCAGGTAAAGATCTCCCGTGGCTTCTGTAAATTCGTTTGCGATAACCGCCGCGATTGTATAACCTGGAGCTAAGATAGAAGCCTTGATCTGCGGTGTATTACCAATTACCATCGTCACCGCCATAGTTTCGCCTAAGGCTCGGGCCAATGCTAAGAAGATCGAACCGTAGATTCCTTTTCTTGCGTATGGCAGCGTGACCTTCCAAGTCGTTTGCCAAGCAGAAGCTCCGAGCGCAAACGATGCTTCTTTCATTTCTCGAGGGACCGTCAGAAGCACCTCGCGCGAAACAGAAACGACGAAAGGCACGATCATGATGGAAAGTACAACGCCTGCAGAGAAAAGACTCACGCCATAAAATGTGCCTTGAAAGATCGGCAAGAATCCGAAGACAGTCTGTAGAGGAGGAACGACCACCGATTGAAGAATCGGGACGAGGACGAATACCCCGAGCAATCCGTAAATTACGCTCGGCACAGCAGCAAGAAGCTCGATGAGAAACGTTAGGAGGTTAGAAACTTTAGGAGGTGCTTGCTCCGCTAAAAAAATCGCTGTACCTACGCCGATCGGGATAGCAATCATTAGCGCCAACGCTGAAGTAACCATGGTCCCATAGATGAACGGGAGCGCTCCGAATACCCCGGCAACCGGATCCCAAACCTGCGTTAATAGGAAATTCCATCCAAACTTAGCGCGAGAGAGTTCTGAACCGGTGAATAGCTCAAAAAAAACCAGTGCCGTAATGCCGAAAATACCACCGCTTGCGGTGAGAGTAATTAGATACGCAATGGTATCAGCCGGCCTGATAGATCGTCCAAGGATGCTGCGCATTCTTCTGAACTGCACAGCACCCGAGGTGTTTCCTTCTAACGTAACTTTCACTAGTGGATCGTAGCGACAGCCTTCTTTTCCATCTCAATAACAGCGGATGGTAGCTTGGCATAGTCAAGTGGTTCATTGAAGCTCTGTCCATCTGCCAGCATCCAATTCAGGAAACCAACGATCTCTTCGCGCTTCTTTGCATCGGCAATTTTTGACGGAATCATAAACCAAGTAAAACTCGAGATCGGGTAAGCGTCTGGACCCGTTGGGTTTGTAATAGACACACGAAAATCAGCAGGCATCGTTGACGCAGCTGCACTGGCAGCACCTGTCACACTTGCGAGATCAGCCTTAACAAAATTCCCTGATGCATTTTTAACTTTGCCGTACAAAATCTTATTCTGAATCGAGTAGATGAGTTCGACATAGCCAATGGAATATGGCGTCTGTTTTACGAGTCCCATCACTCCCTCATTACCTTTTCCACCAAGACCCACCGGCCAATTCACTGAGGTGCCTACTCCCACTTTTGCCTTCCAATCTGCACTGACTTTCGACAAATAGTCAACCCAAACGTAGGTTGTGCCGCTACCGTCAGAACGGTGAGCGACAACAATTTCTTTCGCTGGTAACTTGACCCCCGGATTGGCTGCTGCGATCGCTGCATCATTCCACATTTTGATTTTGCCGAGGAAGATACCCGCCAAAACTTCAGGTGTGAAATTCAATTCGGTCGTTACTTCAGGAATGTTATACGTCGGAACTACTGCTCCGAGTGCTGCGGGAAGGTGGAGAATGTCACAACCACGCTTGGTCTTAAAATCGGCCAACTGTTGATCGTTCATAGGCCCATCGGTCGCACCAAAATCGACTGTACCTTCGGTGACCTGCTTTATTCCGCCACCTGAGCCGATAGACTGATAATTTACTTGTACGTCCGGATGCAACTTCTTGTACTCACTAAACCACTTTGAAGCAATCGGATAAATAAAAGTTGACCCCGCTCCCGTCAAGCCTACAGCAGCTTGCGAGGAAGTGGAATCTGGTCCAGCTGTTTTACTCGACTTCCCACAGGAAGCAAGCATCAGCAGCATCAGCATCAGGCTAAGAACGGATAGGGGTTTTATCATACGTTATGAACAATCTCGAAGATTGATAGTAAATGAAGATCGTGTGGACTCAACGATTGGTCCGTAAGCACACTACAAAAATGCTGAATCAACATTACGCCAACATTAACGCACGATTACGAAAACAATATTCTCGATAGCGTAGCGACATTGATCCTCGTACTAGACGGAATGCACTGCCATAACACTACGCTTAAGAGTACTGGCTTACTCCGGCGTCCCCTCGGGATAGACCGAGGTTAGATAGGTCCCCTCGCCATTCGCGGTGTGCTTTAAGAGTTTTGCCTCCACGATAAAGATCACGTCTTCGGCAATGTTCGTCGCGTGATCAGCGAGACGCTCCACGTGACGCAAGAGCGCCATGGTGTGCGAGGCCGGCTCGATGAGTAGCGGGTCACGCTTCATCTCCTCAATACATGCGTAGAACGTAGTCCGAGCAAGTCCATCGACGATATCGTCACGTCCGAATACAGAGCGTGCCATGATAGGATCGTTGTTGATGAACGCATCGAACGAATCACTCAGCATTTGCTTTGCCGCGGCGATCATTTGTTTTGCTCCTACACGATCAAGCAGATCTAAGTGACCGGAGAGTGGCTCAACACGCTCGGCCAGATTCACAGCAATATCACCGATGCGCTCCATGTCGGCATTGATTCGCATAGCGGCCATCATGAGTCGCAGATCGACAGCAACAGGTTGCGATAGCGCAAAGATGCGCTGGCATTGCCCTTCGACCATCAAATCAAATTCATTTACACGACGTTCTCGCTCGTGCACCAGCCGTGCACGATCCATGTTCGGTTCGAGGATCGCCTGAATTGCAAGGTCGATCTGCTCATCGACAAGCGAACCCATTCGAATCAGTAAGGTACGCAGGGTTTCGAGTTCGTCTTCAAAATGTCTGTGCATTCGCATCGGCATCGTATTCTTAAGGATCAGCCAAATCTTCCGGTGATATACTCTTCCGTTTGTTTTTTCGCAGGGTTCGTGAACATGTTACGCGTCTCACCAACTTCGATAAGCTCACCCATATAGAAGAACGCCGTCAGATCGCTCACACGCGCAGCTTGTTGCATGTTGTGTGTGACGATGATGATCGTATAATCCTGCTTGAGATCAAAAATCAACTCTTCGATCTTTGCGGTGCTCAGCGGATCGAGTGCGCTTGCAGGCTCGTCCATCAGAATCACTTCGGGTCCCACGGCGAGTGCACGTGCAATACAAAGTCTTTGCTGCTGACCACCCGAGAGTCCGAGCGCTGAATTATGCAACCTATCGCTCACTTCATCCCAAATTGCTGCTTGCTTTAAACTCCGTTCTACGATCTCGTTGAGTACCGTTTTATTCTTCTCACCCAAAATCTTCGGGCCGTATGCTACGTTCTCCCAGATCGACTTCGGAAACGGATTCGACTTCTGGAATACCATTCCGACGCGCTTACGAAGTTCCACGACATCGAGTCCTTTGTCGTAAATATTTACACCATCGATGATAACGTCACCAGTGATATTCACGGCGGGAATGAGATCGTTCATACGATTCAGCGTACGTAGGTAGGTCGACTTGCCACATCCGGATGGGCCAATAAGCGCGGTTACCTTGCGCTCCGGAATTTCTAAGTTGACATTAATCAATGCCTGTTTGGCACCGTAAAATAAATTCAATCCGCGCGTTACAACTTTCGTTGACGGGCTCGTGATGCTTTGCGCCTTTTGCTCGACATGCATCGCACGCATTTTAATAGGTGCTTTTTGCACCGGTACCGCTTCCAATATTTCTTCCATAAACCTATAACGATTTCAACTCAGGTGCACGAGCATTGGGCCCGTTGAGCGACCCCATTGCCGACGAACCGGAAAAGGAGCACAGCCCTTTTCAAATATTTGCAAAATTAGCAGTTTGGGATTACGTACAAATGACGTCCTTGTTATCAAATTATTAATTGTAAATAGGATTGATATCATCAGCTCGGGAAGGCTTTCGAGGAGGCTCCGAGGGAAGCGCCGCTTCCGCAGGGAGATCAGTTACACCGGAGATCTCGCTACTGATGACGTAAGGCTGGCACGCTCCCTCAGATCAGAGCCGTACAGCATCGCCTTTGGGCCGAACATTCTATTATTACCGCCAGCAACCGTAGTCGATCGAAGGTAAAAACTGTATGCATCTCCAAAAATAGACTTTATTTCGAGTTTTGTCTTTTCGAGTTTTGTCTTATTGGTGGCATCCGGAAAATATACGTTTCCGGCCTCAGCTGCAACGGGTATCTGCACTAGTATGTTGGCTGCGTAATTCCATTTTAGAGAATCGGATTGTATACTCTGCATTTCTCGTTCGGTCGGGAAATGGTAGAAATAGAGCGTCTGGCAGGAAGTGAGTGCGTGTAGGGAAATTATCCCAGCTATTAAATGTTTTTTCATAGCGCGCAAAAACTGTGATACACTTTGCGTCCAAAGGCATTTTGTACCTAGGGAAGCAGCCTTCGTGCGGGAGTGTTAGGCATTCGGCACCAACTATGGGTAGCGCTTAACTGATGGGGGTTGTTTTGTTGTCGTGCTGAGTATTCTTTCTTTCAAGATTCTTCCGAAATAGAGATCATAATGTCAAAATCGAGCAATAAACTGACCAGAGAGTCGAGCGATCTCGTGATAGAAGGGCAAACCACGGAACAGCAAGTTATCAGTGGGCTCGATTGGTTGGCGGTCGCGCGCACTGTCTTGACCTCCCGAGAGATCGATCGGATCGAGGAGACTGAGATGGTCCCGAAAGGCCTTGTCACTTACCAGTTCTCTGCTCGCGGACATGATCTCGCTCAGGCGATACTCTCCGAACTTGTGACACATCCACACGACGGGGCGACAGTTTATTATCGTTCACGACCCTTCGTGCTCGGACAGGGTCTAACTTCCGAAGAAGCATTCTCGGGTTCACTCGCTCGCGTTGGAAGCATGACGGGCGGACGTGACATCGGTGTCGTTCATTGCCTACCAAAGCGCGAGCGCGGGACAGTCTTGCCTGCATCAGGAGATGTTGGCGCCCAGTACTCGCCGGGCGTTGGTTGGGCACAGTCGATCAAGTATTATGCGGGTACTCTAAAAGATAAAAGTTGGAAAGGTGCGATCGCGGTTTCACTCGGAGGTGATGGATCAACGGCTGCCAATGGTTTTTGGGCTGCGCTGAACATCGCGACGACACTCGAACTTCCGATGCTATTCTTCATCGAAGATAATGGCTTCGGCATTTCGACGGTGAGTACGTTTCAAACCCCAGGCGCGAACATCGCGCGCAACCTTGCCGCGTTCACCAATCTTAGGATCTACGATTGCAAAGGCTACGAGCCGCTCGAAGCTGCTTCAAATATTAAAGACGCTGTTGATTACGTGCGTACGTGGCAAGGGCCGGCACTGATCAGGTTGAAAGTACCGAGGCTCTGCGGGCATTCTTTCGTGGACACACAGAGCTACAAGGCACCCGAGCTTCGCACCGAAGAAGAGGCGAACGATCCGCTTCCAAAACTTAAAGCATTCATGATCAAGAATGTTTGCTCGGAAAAAGATTGGGCAAAACTGGAAAGTGATGCTAAGCAGAATGTGCGCGCTGCTGCGGATCGTGCACTTGCTTCGGGTGTCGGCGATGTTGCAACGATCAAGTCCCATGTGTTTTCCGAATCTACGAATCTGCTGAGTTCAAAGCTTGAGCCGGGAGTTCGTATGAACTTGCAAGATGCGGTTCGCAAAGTTTTGGAAGTTGAGCTCGCAGCCAATGATAGGCTCTTGATCTTCGGCGAAGATGTTGGCGCAAAAGGCGGAGTGCACGGTGCGACGGTGGATCTTCAGCACAAGTTTGGTGAGTCGAGAGTCTTTGATACCTCGCTTTCGGAAGAAGGCATCATCGGACGCTCAGTTGGTATGTCGATGTCGGGGCTTATGCCGGTCCCGGAAATTCAATTCAGAAAATATGCAGACCCTGCAACAGAGCAGATCAATGATTGCGGTACCGTGCGTTGGCGCACGATGTCGAAATTCTCTGCACCGATGGTTGTGCGAATTCCTGTTGGCTTCGGAAAGAAGACCGGCGATCCGTGGCATTCTGTGAGTGGGGAAGCGATCTTCGCGCATACGATTGGTTGGCGCATTGCGTATCCTTCGAACACGGAAGATGCGGTTGGTTTACTTCGAACTGCGCTTCGCGGAAATGATCCAACGTTCTTCTTCGAGCATCGCGCATTGCTCGATACCCCGCAAGCTCGCACGGCTTATCCCGGTGATAACTTTACGCTTCCGTTTGGCAAAGCAAGATTAGTACGAGAGGGAAGTGCAGCGACGATCGTCACGTGGGGAGCGATGGTCGAACGCGCTCGTCAAGCTGCGGAAAGTTTTGGTGACAAAGTGGAGATACTCGATCTGCGAACCATCGTGCCGTGGGATAAAGCTGCAGTGCTTGCATCCGTTCGCAAAACAAATCGCGTACTCGTACTCCATGAAGATAATTGGACTTGTGGTTTCGGTGGAGAGATCGCTGCGATAATTTCGCAAGAGGCGTTTGCTTCGCTCGATGCACCGGTCGAGAGACTCGCTACATCCGATTGTCCTGTTCCCTACAACACAACCCTCATGGATGCAGTAGTACCGACCGTGGAAGTTATTCGAGACGCACTTCAACGCTTGCTCAAATACTAAAGTCGACCTGGTTTGTTGAGTTCTGAAGGTTAAGCACTGCGGTATTATTCTTGCGTTTTTACAAATGATACTATATTCGCTCCTATTCGAGCGATGTAATATCCATTGGACATTTCGCGGACATCGAGCTTCATCCTCCGAGATGTTCTTTCCTCGATTTTAAATCGTTGACTTCTTCCAAGTACATCAAAAATTTCTATTGGCACCTCAGAACCTTCAACGTTGTCGCTCGATTCAATCATTAGGAATTCTCGCGCTGGAGATGGGTAGGTTCGAATGGGTACAACATGCTCAGCGCTTTTCTCCACTCCTCGACTATCTGGTGAGTAACGAAAGACGAACTCTTTGTATGGGTAATTGATATCATCCGCTTTGAGGGTGTCGGCGAGTACCCATCCATGCGAGGCATCCGTGAAAAAGATCTGCAGCGCGCGGCACCCCTTGAGTGTAACAGAATCGATCTTCCAATGAACTCCACGATCTGATGTGAAATAAAGCCAGTCACATAAGGAATCTGAGCCTATCGCAACGAGCCAGTAAGTATTGGAATCGATCGGAGCAAATAAGCGAGTATCCTGCTTTTTTAAGGAGGGTAATTCAGCCCACGTAACTCCGTAGTCCGAGGAGAAGAGAATTGGATCGTAGGAGCTAACTGGATTCATCCAAAGGTTCGAAGTCCCCCAGACTGGGATCAAAGTTCCTATGGCTGATTGTGAAGTGTAACCTGGAGTAAGCGTCTTACTCAGCCGCCAAGTCCTCCCAGCATTGCTTGTTATGAGTGCCACCACACCGGTGTCGACAGTAGTTAGCACCGTCCAGTGCGTGGAATCATTAGCACCAAGATTACCCGCGGGGAGGTAGTTATACTTAAAAATATTGCCGGGATCAAAGGAAGAATACGTTTTCGCAGAATCCGTTGTACGCTCAACTACGTACGAAAGAAGGTTGATCCTGATCCCTGAAGACGCAGACCACATTTCATACCCGAATGTCTGTGTAGACGATTGTCTCTTTTCCCAGGACATTCCCGAATCATATGTCGCAACGAAGGGGCCAGGAGAATCTTCGGATATATAAAGACATTGTGGCGAAGGATAGCTGAATTGGACATACGAATTGGTTGTGGGAACCGTATCTAATCCTCTCAAACTAACTCTTTCCCAAGTGATCCCACCATCGCGAGTCGTGTAGAAACGGTCCTGATTAAATCCTGCAGTTACGCTGCAAGCAAAACCGTGGCTTGCATCGCAAAACGAAAGTCTTCCGTAGTGTATGCTATCATCAAGAAGCGCCTTACTCCACTTACCAGAGGATTGACCAACAACTACATCAGTGCAAGAGACGCAAGCAATGATGATGAGGAGAAATCTGATTTGCATGCTTAGCATGGACAACAGGTACCTTGAGATTTTTTACTTTCCGGCCTAAGCCATGTGCAGCCCTTAATCACAACAGTGCGCGCCTGTCAACCCTTTTAATGGTGTTGAGCACGTAGAATTGTCGTTAAATGTGACCGTAATTGTACAATTGCCATTGCAGGTAGGACCACAAATCGTGAAAGATAGCCACTCACCATATGCAAGTGCATCAGCAAATGGAGCCACTGCGTCAAATTCAATGGAAAACGGATTGAGCTCACCGCAAACATCTCCCCCATCAGTGACTTCATTCCAATGCTTTGTGCTGCCCAGCACACCATAACTACAAACGATATACTTCGTATCGCCAGAACAACTCATCACAATCTTTTTGATGAAACGGTGATGATAAAGATCACCCACGCGATACTCAACACAATTGTCGGCACCAGGGCAAGGTTGTCCGTTATTGTCAAGGCAGGGTAGTGCAGAGAAACATTCGATCCAAACCTGCTCGAACAAATTCTGAGGTACCTGATTGAACACGCATTGTGCAGAAGCCAAGGAAGGGAAAACAGCTATAAAACTAATAGCAAATAGTGCGACCCTTCGAACAGATATGAAATTTATCATTGCGATATGTGTGGTTAGAAGACTGACAACTAAGACCTTACCTAACTTCAAGCTAGGCCAAGAATCTTTCGTTCCAAATTGGTACCTCATAGCTATGACGTTCTGTCAATCTCACTCTTTTCCGACTATTTGCCTCGCTATTACAATCTTCTGAATAAACGAAGTGCCCTCGTAGATCTGTAGCCCTTTGATATCGCGGTAATAACGTTCGACAGGATATTCGTTTGAATAGCCTCGGCCGCCGTGGAGAAGCACGGCTTCGCTTGCTGCTTTCAGAGCGGCTTCGGTTGCGTGGAGCTTTGCCATCGAACTTTCGAGCGTGGAGGCTTCACCTTGGTCTTTCCGCCAGGCTGCGTGATACACGAGATGACGTGATGCGGCGAGTGAGGTTTGCATATCAGCGATTGCAGCTTGCACCATTTCGAAATTACCAATACGATCGCCGAATTGTTTTCGCGCACGCACAAACTTGACCGATGCATCGAGACAAGCCTGATGCACTCCCAGCGCACCCGCAGCAACACCTAAGCGTCCGTGATCGAGCGCGGACATTGCGACTTTGAATCCTCCGCCAATCTCACCCAAT
>JBDTCS010000337.1:0-2564 GCA_039923455.1 Kapaibacterium sp. (SeqCode)
CACCAGCTGCACCGATCATCACGGAATCGGGATCAACTATGATAAGCACCGTATCGACAAATTACCAATGGAGCTTGAATGGTAAGCCAATCACTGGTGCAACGGTTGATTCACTCAAGCCACTGCAAGCAGGGGATTACACAGTTACGATCATTGATCAAAACGGTTGTTCGAATATATCGAAGCCGTTCACCTTCACGGACTCAGGTCAGACAACGATAGCGGTTCCATTGATGACAACCGCAAATCCAGCGGACAATGTGAAGTTGCCGATCGAGCTACTCCGCTCACAACGATTAGCTCAATCGGGTGCGATGCACTACACAGCAAAGCTTCGCTTCAACAAAACATTGCTCGCGCCCAGTGGTGCAACGCCAACCGGTGTGATAGTCGGTAACGATCTTATAGTTACGATTAGCGGTACAAACCCGCTACCACTCGGCACCACAAGCGGCACGCTTGCGACACTCGACTTCCTTGCCACGCTCGGCAACGACACCTGCACCGATGTTAGCATCGACGAATTCATCTGGACAGATGGCACCGTCCGTGTCACAAGACAAAACGGTCGCTTTTGTTTAACTGGTGTATGTGAAGCTGGGGGTAAAATACGCTTGATTGACCCGAATGCGAAGCTTTCGCTTGGGCAAAGTCACCCAAATCCGGCTCAAACACAGACTACGGTCGATTATGACCTCGACGAGCAGGGTGAGACCGAATTGTTTATCACAGATATCGTTGGTAAAGAGGTACGAAGGATCGCCCAAGGGGTGCAGATTCCCGGACATTATTCAGCGATAATAAATTTGGAAGGAATGGCGCAAGGGGTGTATATTTGTGTACTGAAAACGCCGAGCGCCAAGCTTTCACATCTCATGCAGATATCGCGATAGGAGAACAGAGCCATGTATTCAAATATGCTTTTTCGTTCACTCGTCAAGAGTGCGATCGTCTTGCTTCTGCTTCTCGCAGGGATCGAATCTGGTCGTGCACAAAATAGCGCAGAACCCGTAGCCTCGGTGCCTTCGGCTTCAGTAGTCGATAATTCCGATTTATATAGTCGGCGTGTTAGTTTTGGTGCGGTTGCAGATGCGAATCTTAACGAGCACTTTACTGCGTTCAAATATTTGCCTGGCGTTCCATCGTGTTCACCGGAGTTCACGCATGGTTCGGGTTTTGGCGGTGCATTTGGTATCGCAGCGAATATTCCACTCTCCGGTAATTTTTCATTTGGTGTGCGTGGTGTTTATTCGATCAACAGTGCAACGCTCAAAGCAAGCGAAGCAACCGCGATTAGTGTTGGTGGCGTTGGAACGCCTGCTACTATTGATCATAGTATCGCAGCAACGCTCGGACTTATCAACCTCGAGCCGACTATAAACTACACACTCTTTGGTCAGTTGCACTGCTTCGCGGGAGTTGGAGTTGGGTATCTGCTTCAAAAGCAGTTCGCGCAAAAGGAGGTACTCTCACAACCGACAGATTTTGGTGCGTTCGAAAATGGATCACGAACGCGCAATGTTGTTCAAGGTACACTTCCTGATGCAGCGAGTATTCTCGGTTCGATCGTTGGAGGTATTACGTATGAGTTACCGCTGAATGCAAGCGGCACACTACATGCACTGCCCGAACTGGGATGGTCTCAATTTGTGACTCCGCTCGTGAAGGGATTGCCGTGGAATATGGCAGCGCTGAGCGCTGGAGTTTCGATCATGTATACCTTGCCGGTTGAGCCGCCGCCGCCCGTGATTAAACCGGTAGCACCGCCCCCGCCTCCTCCGGCTGCGAAAATTCCAGCGTTGCTTGCTTCGGTCACAGCCTCGGGTGTCGACCCGGATGGTACAGAGCATTCGACGGCAACGCTCAAAGTCGAGGAGATCTACGAAACGCACACCGCACCAATTGTGCCGTACGTCTTTTTCGAAGATGCCGACTCCGCGCTTCCAACCAGGTACGTACAATTATCGCAAGGCGAACGTGCATCGTTTAAAACTTCGGACCTATATCATTCGGACAGACTTTCGCTCTATCATCAAATCTTGAATATTATTGGCTCGCGGCTCGTTGCTGATCCGAATGCAGAGATCACGCTGATAGGATGTAATTCAAATGTTGGTGCCGAGCTGAACGCAAAAAATCTTTCGAAAGCGAGAGCGAAGACGGTCGCGGGTTATCTCGAGACGGTTTGGAACATACCAGCAGATAGAATTCATATCCAATCACGCGATCTTCCGCAATCTTTCTCGCCTAGAAATGATACGGATGGCATCGCAGAAAATCGTCGCGTAGAAATTGCAAGTGATGATCCCGGTATGCTCGCTCCACTTACGCTTGCAGACACCATTCGTGATGCAACACCACCGATCATTCGATTCCATCCGACAACAACTGCTGAAGCAGGTGTAAGGAATTGGAAACTGACTGCATCGCAAGATAATCACGATCTACGCGCCTTTGAGGGCAACGGTACCGTACCAAAGACGGTAGAGTGGGATTTGGATCACGATCAAACAAATATTCCACGTGCACCTGGTCGGCTTGATTACTCGCTCAATGTTACCGAC
>JBDTCS010000338.1:0-3255 GCA_039923455.1 Kapaibacterium sp. (SeqCode)
AAGCTACTTGATCCGAATGTGGCGATAGGAACGCGCCCCAACTCACGTCATCGACCACTTTCGTCTTCGTCCCAGAACTGACATTCATCGCAAATAACTGCACACTGCCACGGTCTGCTGAATTCGAATCGACATAATCATACACCAAGAGCTTCCCGTCAGGAGAGACATCGAAATTTTCCGTTGTCTCGTTCGATGTCGGTACAACAAGACTCTCACGCAATCTGGATTCGAGTTCTACTTTATCAATGCCGTCGCTTGCACCCGCAATCGGTCGTGTGAAAAAGAGCTCGTTTGTCTGCTCTACGTATTTGCCTTTATGAAATTGCAACTGCGCCTCGGAAATACTATCGAGTTTCGCACCGGTCGTATCGTAGATGTTAACATAGAATCCACCCTCTGTCGTCGAGAGTGCAAAGTGCCCTCCGCTCAGCCAAACTCCATTGCTCGGCACCACGTAGGATACGTCCCAATGTCTGGTCTCGCGGACGGTTGGCCCAGTCAAGTCGAGGACGCTGACCGTTTTGATTAGTGCGCTAACCGGTGATGGAGTGACGACCGCTGTTTTAAGATCCGGCGAAACTACAAAGAGCGTCACCTTTTGCGCAAGCAACGTGGTCGCACCATTTGTCAGATCGACTTTATAAATATTCGCGCCCATTTGGGAGACGGCCGAGAGTCCATCTTTCGAGACGAAGAGCAACGGAGGATCAGATGTTGGTTTTGGGTCGATTGGGATTGTTTGATCAACCGAACCGTCAGCGTGGAACGTCGAAAGCGCGTACGCGAGGCTAGAATTGACCGCTGTATTATACTTGTAGTAATAGACAAACATTTCGGACGCATCTGACTTCCACTCTACCGTACCGATATTCTGGGCACTTGTGTCCGGCCCGGGAGTGTCGCATCCGGCGAACAAGACGATTATCGCGAAAACAAGCAACGAAGCACGAATAGATACGTGGCGCATTCCGACCTTATAAATATGATTGACGACTAATCCGAAACTAAGAGCCGGATACGAATATCCTGAGATGGGCCCCCTCGCCGCACTCAGCTTGCGGATAGTTAACACATGAGACACAAAAATGACTCTTTGAGAGTCTTTGAAAGCTTGTGAGGCTGCCCAACTCTCGCTTCCGCTCATGACGGAATAAATATCCGTATTTTTGTATGTAAAAGTAACAACAATCTATGCACGCAATTATTCCTGTCGCCGGGGTTGGCTCTCGATTACGCCCCCATACGTACACGCTTCCGAAAGTTTTGTTGAACGTTGCCGGCAAGCCGATACTCGGGCATATTATCGGCAAGCTAATCAAAGATGGCATCACCAGTATCACAGTTGTGGTCGGATATTTGGGGGATATGGTTGAGACCTACGTCACGACGCATTTTCCCGAGATCAAAGTCAATTTCGTCACGCAGCATGAACTGCTCGGGCTCGGACATTCTATTTGGGTTGCAAGGGAATCGATCCCGACCAATGGGGATCCCCTCTTTATCATATTGGGCGATACGATCTTTGACGTCGATCTGCAACGTGTGTTCGCTGGTAAGACGAGTGCGCTCGGTGTCAAGACGGTCGATGATCCGCGTCGATTCGGAGTTGCTGAGACCGCCAATGGTATCATCACCAAGCTTATTGAAAAGCCGGAACATCCCACGACCAATCTGGCCGTCGTCGGGCTTTATTATATCACGAATCCGACGCTACTGCTGGACTCTCTGAATACGCTGGTCGAGAACAATGTCCGGACGAAGAACGAGTATCAACTGACAGACGCTTTACAAATGATGATCGCGCAGGGCGAGAAATTTTCGACCTTTAACGTAGATGCATGGTATGATTGTGGCAAGCCAGAAACACTACTCAGCACTAACCGTCATTTGCTCGAGCAACTCGGAAACTCGAGAATTCTGAATGGCGTCGTTACCATCCCTCCTGTCTATATAGCGGCAAGTGCGGAGATTCGTAATTCGATTATCGGACCCTATGCGACGATCGGTGAAGAAGCCATCGTGACCGATTCCATCGTCCGCAACAGCATACTCGGCGACGGAAGTTATGTGACGAGCATTTTACTCGAGAACTCGATCGCAGGAAATAACGCTCAAGTCAAAGGTGGCTTCAAGCGTGTCAACGCAGGCGATTCTTCCGAAGTCGATTTTCAATAATTTTCGCAATAAATAGCTCGCATTTTTCTCGCGACAACAATCCAGCACTTGCTATGACATTACGCCCCAAACACTTTCGAAACTTTCAGGAATTTCGTGACGAAGTCGTTGACAAATTTCTTGCGTTTCATCCCTCGTTTGGCTCAACACTCGGGCTCCATGAGTACGATGACCTGCTGGAGAATTTTAGCACGCAAAGCAGAGAGACCTATCTACTCTATCTGAAGAATGCGAAGGAAACACTCGACAAACATTTTCATGAGATCTCGTTCGATCGCCTGGAGAATTTCGAACGTCGAGCTTTGGATTGGAAGATCAACGAAGAAATATTCCGACTCGAGGAATTCCGAGAGTTCGAGTGGAATCCGATCTTTTATGATACGCAGCTGGAGTTGCAGCATCTATTTCATCGCGACTATGCACCGCTTGAAATTCGAGTTGGTGCTGCGCTAAAGCGACTTCGTGCGATTCCACGAGCGCTTGCTGTTGCTCGGCAAAATCTTCGACCGGATCTTGATCGCACAATTCTCGAGACTGCTATCATGGTTTTTGAAGGCAGACTCACCTATCTCGAGTCCATACCTTCACGGTATCTCGGTCCCCTAAGCAATCCGAGGCTTTCGAATGAGATTGGTGAAGCGCTGATGGAAGCGAAGCTTTCGCTCGCTAGCTTTATCGAAAGTTTAAGAACGGTCGTGCTTCCGAACTCGAAATATGATTCGTTCAGGCTTGGTGGTTGGCTTATGCAAGAGTTTCTTTCGAAGACGGAACTCGTACATGATAATCTCGAATCGCTCTTACAGCGAGGCAAAGCAGATATAGACCGACTGACTGCCCGCCTGATGGAAGTGAGTCGCACGCTCGATCCGGCGCTCAGCCCACACGAAGCATTTCGAATGTATGTCGAGCACGATCACTTTTCCGAAGAGAGCATTTTTCAGAAGACGGAAAGCATGCTCGAGTCGATTCGACAATTCCTGATTGATCGACATATCATCAGTGTCCCATCGGATGTCAGGTGTGCTGTGCGTCCTATGCCGGAGCACATGCGCTGGGCATTCGCAGCGATGGATAGCC
>JBDTCS010000339.1:0-11215 GCA_039923455.1 Kapaibacterium sp. (SeqCode)
TTTCGGGCGCACATGTCGTAAAGTACGATGCCACAAATTTACCGAGCGGTCACTATTTTCTAAGACTGCAAGCCGGACAGACAGTCATCACGCAATCACTCACGAAGACCGGCAACTAAGATCCGTAATGAAGCGAGATGAGTAATCGGGAGCGCCTAACCATGAACGCCGCAGCACAATCGAATTGGATGCACATGAAAAAAACATTCATTCTATTTCTCTTCACGCTCGCATTTGGCGTGCTCCTGATTGGGGAGCGGGCAACTGCGCAAGGGTATATTCCGTTGTGGATACCCGACACGCTATCGGGTACCACATTCGATCTTACACCCGCGCCTTCGTTTACGCATTTCCTTTCCGGACCGTCCACTCCGACGGAAGGCATCAATGGACCGATCTGGGGACCGACGCTCATCTTCCGTCAAGGCGACTCGGTTCACATCAATGTCCATAACGGACTTGACGATGCGACGACGGTTCATTGGCACGGAATGCATTTGCCGCCTACGGCCGATGGTGGCCCGCATCAACCTATACCATCGAGCGGCTGGTGGCATCCATCATGGAAAGTAACGAACAACGCCGCGACCTATTGGTATCATCCGCATCTGCACATGCTCACGGAGCGTCAATTGCTACTTGGACTTGGTGGACTCATCATCATTCGCGATAGTTTGGAATCAGCGCTTCCGCTTCCGCGAACGTATGGAGTCGATGATATTCCGTTGGTGCTGACAGATCGCCGCTTCAACCATGACTCGAACAACGTGATTGCTAGTTCGCACTACGGCGATACAATGCTTACGAACTTCACGTTCAACGCTGGATTCACCGTCCCTGCGCAGTTTGTACGCTTTCGCATTCTGTGCGGGACGAACGAAAGATTTTACAAAATCGGATTCAGCGACAATCGCACCTTCTACATCATTACGAGTGATGGCGGGCTCTTGAATGCACCCGTGCCCGTAACCCGTATTGTGCTTGGCCCGGGTGAACGTGTCGAGATACTTGTAAACTTCGCAGGCCAGCAGGGCAAAGCGGTTAACATGAAGGCCTTCAACACGGAACTTGCCCTCGATCAGCCCGGGAGTGAACCGATTGACTACCCTATCCCCGATTTTGCCAATGGACTGGGACATAGAGATTTTAATATACTACACCTACAGATTGGAAATCCTACAGCGAATCCGATAACAAAACTTCCGACGAAGCTTGCATCCAATGTTTTTTGGGATACGACAAAAGTCAATGCAACGCGTCACATTCGCATGACAGACGCCGAAGGTGCTGATGGCGCACCGGTCAGCACTTCTTGGTTCAACGGAAAATTTTTCGATTTCGCACGCATCGACTTTCATGTCAAGCGTGACAATATCGAGATCTGGGAATTAGAGAACCAGTCCGCGATCGAACATCCATTTCATATTCACGATATCCAATTTCATATTCTCGATCGTAACGGAGTTCCACCGCCGTTGGAAGAACAAGGTTGGAAGGATGTCGTGCGAGTCACGAGTGGTTCGACGGTGCGATTCATAACGCGCTTTACAGATTTTTCGGACAGCTTGAATCCATACATGTATCACTGCCATATCGCGTATCATGAGGATGCAGGCATGATGGGGCAGTTCGTCGTCGAAGGGCCTCCCTCAACGGTGTCTGTTCCTGGCGCACACGCGACAGAGGATCTATCGAGTGTTGTTTTCTATTCTAACTTTCCGGAGCCAGTTACTTCGCTTACCAAGTTGCGCTTCCGGTTGCCCTCCGAGCAAGTCGTTACGCTCAAAGTCTACAACGTACTCGGTGATGAAGTTGCGACACTCGAGAATAGAAGGCTTCCGGCTGGAAATCATGACGTGACATTCGATGCCACGAATCTGTTAAGCGGTCACTATTTCCTTCGACTGCAATCGGGCTCGACGGTGCTTACGAGGCAAATGACCAAACTCTCGCGATAACTAAATCTTGTTGCGCCGGATACGACCGAGATCGAGCGATCGAGATCGTATCATGCTCGCGTCGTTCCTCTATCTCTGAATCATTAACTTGCTTGTGCTCACTCCGCTCTTAATGTGAGAGATGAGATAATAACTCCCTGGTTCGAGCAGTGATGTGTTCAGCGTGAATTGTCGAGCACCAGTTTGCTGCATGTTCGTGGGCAGTTTTCTTCCAAGCACATCATAGATCTCAAACTGCGAACTCGCAATATCCGCATTACGTGTTTCTACGTTTACCGAATTTTGTGCAGGGTTAGGTGTGAGAACAACTTGTGCAGTTTGCTCGGCAACCTCCTTCACAGCGTTTGGAGAGTTGAGCATGAACATCCCGCTATCGGTACCGACGAGGAAGTGTTGCATTGGTGTCACGAGAAAATTCGACGCCCACGTTCCGCGCGCACCGGTCATTGCGGTATCCCATGTGATGCCATGGTCGATGGTATGCACGATGCCGGTTTTATACATGCTGCCGAAGCCCTCGGTCTTGGAAGTGAAATAGAGTGAGTTGATCCAGTTCGGAGTCTTCAACGCCGTTTTCCAGGTCTTGCCGTCATCATCCGAATAGATCAGCTTGGTGTAATACGCAATCCAGATCGTGCCGTTGCTCACTGTTATTCCCGTTACGTCCGTCATCGATTCGTTGTGCAAAAGCTTCCAACTATCCCCGTGATTTGTCGAACGATACACCATACCACCGGTGATGCCTTGATTGCCTGCGTAGATATCTCCCGTCGAAGAAACGTAGATGCTGCCGATATCGAAAAAGTTGGAGCTGGTACCGGTGCTCGATTCCTGCCATGTCGCACCTCTATCGGTCGATCGTTGTATCGGATTATTTTGCCCTGAATACATATAACCGAGATCATCCGAAACGCACAGCCGAGTCGAGAATCCCTTCTGACTCACAGTTGTCCAGTTCGCTCCTCCATCAATCGAAGTGACATAGCCGGCATACGCGAAAAGAAACATCTCACCGGTTGGGAGTACGACGGGCGATCCAAATTTATCCGAGTTCGTACGCGCTCGAAGCAATTTCCAATCCTTCTCATCGCTGGAAACATAAAAACCATCACTCCTAAGTGCGTAAACCTTGCCACCCACGGATTGGAGCGTGTACGTAGCACCCGGTGAGCCAATCTGCGTCCACTTGATTTGACCAAAGGCTGCGCTTCCAAAACAAATTATTGCGATAAAAACAGAGTAACAAAGTTTACGAACGAACATACTTATTCTCCAGAAATTTATTGAATTGAACTAGATGCTACTTGACTACCTTTTATGAACACGTGATCCGGAGGCCTGTTTCAGAATTTGCGCTTGATATTTCGGAATTGCGAGTACCTCATGAACCCCCACTTCCTACGAATCGAAAATTATTTATGTGGGATTAGCATCACTACCGATGGATCGATTATCTTCGCCCGATGCGCAAATACTGAACAGAGTGAAGGATGCTCCGATAAGCTTTCTTTGATCTGTTACTCATCTCTTTCATAGACCAGCGTCCGCAGTAGTTTTGTATATTAATATTCAATTTGATAGGCACCTATATCAGAGAATTCAGACTGTCTGAACCTGGATTTGGGGGGATTTTTGGGATTTCGGGAATAATAATATATGAGCCAGACTGATACTAAATTTGAGGACGGCGATATTACAGGCGCAATAATTGGCTGTGCTATGCGCGTCCATAGTGCGCTCGGAAATGGATTTCAAGAAGTGATTTATCAGCGCGCATTAGCAATCGAATTAGCAAAAGCCAAGATTGCATATCAGCGGGAATTCGAAATGCCGGTATATTACGATGGTCAGGAAATAGGAATACGCCGCGTCGATTTTTTTATTGATGCAAAGATTTCCGTTGAACTCAAAGCAATCATCACCTTGGAACCGGTCCATTTAGCCCAAGCCAAAAATTATCTTGAGGCCTATAATCTCAAGATCGGTCTGCTGCTTAATTTTGGATCGAAAAGCCTAGATATCCGACGACTTATCAATCCAAAACACAAAGCAGTATCCCCATCCATCAAATCCCAGTAATCCACCCAAATCCAGGTTCAGACAAATGTAGCCTAAGGAAAAAGTATGAAGGATTCTATTATCCCATCGGAAGATCACAATGGCCGAAGAGTGTACGACGCGAAGGCCGAGACGTGGTACTTTTCAGTCGTGAATATTGTGCAGCGAGCTAAGGAAGGTTCTGAAGTGGCGACAAATTGTCACCAGTTGAAAATGCCAGCGGCAGATGGCAAAATGAGGACAAGTGATGCAGCAGCCCCGAAAAACATTATTGCGCTTGATCCAATCGGTACCAAGCCCAAAAGCCGAGCTTTAGCCTTTTGTTGCCCTAACGTTGCCCTTTTACGAAAAAAGCCGTTAAGTCTTTACAAACTTAACGACTTAGCTGCCTCGCCAGGATTCGAACCTGGAATCTACTGCTCCAGAGGCAGCCGCCATACCATTAGGCCACGAGGCAATTATTACTGGATGCTTCGCGGCGTGGGAAAACCCTCCCATTTGCGAAGCACCGAGACAACACAGGTCGCCAATATCGGGTTTCGGCGAAATTCTCTAGTCCATGAAAAGAGTCCTACCCGTTGGTTATGCGGCCTGTTTCTCTTCTTTTTGGATCAGGATTACGTCGGAGTTGCCTTCTAAGAACTCTCGCGTGACGATGCACTTCTCGAGGCGCTTATCGTCCGGTAGGCGGAACATCAGATCCATGAGCACGGTCTCCATGATGGAACGTAGCGCTCGTGCGCCGGTGCCGCGTTCCATTGCGCGCTCGATGATGAGTTGCAAGGCTGCTGGTTCGAACTCGAGATCCACGCCTTCCATCGCGAAGAGCTTGCGGTATTGCTTGACGAGTGCATTGCGCGGCTCTGTGAGTACGCGAAGCATCGCATCTTTCGTAAGTCCGTTGAGCGCTGCGAGCACCGGAAAGCGACCTGTGAGTTCGGGAATAAATCCGAACTTGAGCAGATCATCCGGCAATACATACTGAAAAATATCTGCGACTTTCGCATCGATCTTCGATGGAATGCTTGCGCCAAAGCCGATCGGATTTTTGTGCAAACGTTTTAGGATAATCGTCTCCAATCCGTTGAATGCACCGCCGGCGATAAAAAGAATGTGCTTCGTATTGATATGGACGAGCGGCTGCTCGGGATGCTTGCGTCCGCCTTTTGGTGGAACGCCCGCGATCGTACCTTCGAGCAACTTAAGCAAACCTTGCTGCACGCCTTCACCCGAAACATCGCGTGTGATCGATGGGCTATCGCTCTTGCGTGCGACCTTATCGATCTCATCCAAATAAATAATACCATGCTCTGCACGCGCAACATCATAGTCAGCGGCTTGCAAGAGCGAAGAGAGAATCGACTCGACGTCATCGCCAACATACCCAGCTTCGGTGAGCGTAGTAGCATCGGCAACTGCAAACGGTACATCAAGAATTTTTGCAAGCGTTTGTGCGAGCAATGTTTTTCCCGTGCCTGTTGGTCCGAGCAGAATGATGTTCGATTTTTCGATCTCGGTATCTTCAAATCCTTCGACGCCAATGAGCGTCTCGGAATCAATACGCTTGTAATGGTTATACACCGCGACCGAGAGTATCTTCTTCGCTTCTTCCTGCTCGATCACATATTCATCGAGCGCCTTTTTGAGTGCGCTCGGCGTGAATGTGTTGAGGCCAAGATTTCTCGCGGTCTTCTTACGAGAGAATTGTGGCAAGTGCGCGCGGAGCAGATCGACATGATTCGCTGTGCAAATATCACAAATGAACGCACCACCAAATGGAGCGCTGATGAGGGTCAGCACTTCTTCTGCGGATCTACCGCAGAAGGAGCAGTAGACCGGCCTATCTGTTACGTGATCGCCACCAATCACACCTGGAGTACCGGGCTTACGAATTTTTTTATCTGACATAGTACGAATGTTAGTAGCAAAGTCCCGAGAGAAAATCTCTCGCTTCGCCAACGACTCTATATGGACACAACAGAACTGTGTTCCCCTACTAGACCGATCCTATCGCTGGACTTAGGCTCGGTCTCACTTTTTTCGGAGCGGTTCTGTCACAATGAAAGTGGCTCATGCCACCAAGAGCACGCTTAGGAAACTCGCGCTCTCTTGAGAGAAAGAAACATTTATTACGTCATCATCCTCGCTAACTCGGGTGCTGGCCATGGTTCGAAAACTTTTCGCTATCCTTCGGACGGATATCGATCCTCGACCCAACGGACGAACTCCATATTTGCTCTATCGAATCCCGAATTGGAGAACCGAGTGATCTCCTCATTTCCGTGAACGACTCGGACATCAGCATCAAGATCAAGCGCTCCGGAATATTCCGGAATATTTGCCAATTGCTCGATTTTCTTCTTCGCCGCGGCTACTGCTTCGTCGGCAGACCTGTTCGCATTTGCTACAAGTGCGTCAGGACTAAATGGCTTTCCTGTCAACTTTTCGACCAAATCCATGAATCCGACCGAGTTTCCGGGTGCCCAATAACCTTTAGCAAGTTCTGGGCCGATGTTTGGATTATCCATCAGATAGCCGTACTTCTCAAGAAAATATTCGCGTGTTTGATGGACTGCCATCTCGGCCATCACGTATCCATGATAGTACGCACTTGACTCACCCGCGAGCAAATGCGGCACGGAAAGAATCGGCCGCGGCGCAGCATTTAGAAATTGTAAGCGTTGCTCTGTCGCACGGATCATACCCAATACGTTCGCTTCAGTAAGTTCGCTGTCGGACATTTCATAGAGCGCCTTCTCGACATAACAAACCGTGAGCATGGAGCGAATCACGATCGCTTCGAACCGATTGTTCTGACGGATCGCTCGCGTAATTAAGTCGAATGGTATCGTCTCACCTGTCTTCGATTTTGCATATCGGGTTTTCCAGTCCGCGTCACCAATGATGGAGTCGAGAAACATTGACTGCGTTTCGGCATAGGCAACGGAAGTTGGAGCAAATTCCTGCGCGAAACACGGGGCGTTCATGAGCACATTCGAAAAGTGCGCAGCATGTCCGCCTTCATGAAATAGTGTAGTGAGCGCACGAAGGCCTGCACCAACTTGGTTCGGCATTGCATTCGCAGTGAAGTTGATACGCGCCGGATTCCACTTGCCTTTGTCGAAGAACGACGGCACAGGTCCGTGCATGAAGCCGTTTTCGTATTTGCCTTTGCGATCGATAAGATCAAGCGTGAGCGTCGCACCGCGATAACGAATGCCAAGCGCCGAGAAGCTGCGAGTCCATTGCTCTAGCGATTTCGAAAATGGAAAGTAAGGATCCATCTCACGTGCAAGATCGCCGGAGGTAAGAAAAACAAAATTCCAACCTTCTTTCGCGCTAGCTCCGTTCTCCTTGACGAACGCTTCGATCGAAGCTTTGCCGCGCTCTCTCGTTTTTGCTTCGAGATCATCGAGCAGATCGAAGAGTCGCTTTTTTGAAAAGCCTTCGGTCTTGCTAACCTTCATATCATAATAATCTTCATAGCCGAGCATACGTCCTAGCTCGTTGCGCTTTTTTACGATCTCGAGAAATCCGTTCGCGATCGTGAACGGCTCGATGCTAAGCAGACCTTCGAATGCTGCTTTGCGAAGTGCTTCGTCCTTCTCGACCGATAGCATGTTCTTGAGCAGCGTTGAAGTTGCCGGTACAAACTTGCCTGTCGTCGGATCGGTATAGCCAAGATTCATTCCGTTGCGCGCAGCTTGCAATGCACCTTCGAGACCTATGATTTCTGCACTGAGGGTGCGGGCAGCTTGATCTTCGATTGCGTTTGCTTGAAAGAAATTGATCCAGCCTTTGAGTGCTGTCTCTTCGTCGGCAGCGGGTTTGGAAGTGGATTCAAGTTCGCGAAGCTCGCGGAGGGTATCTGCATTTTGCATGAAGTTCTGCACTTCGATCTCAGCGGCGGAAAGATGTTTCTGGCTTTCGACGGGATCGTTCGAGAGTCCCATCTTCGTATTCCAGAATAAATCCTCTTTGCGCGTATGCACATCGAGAAATTCGTCGCTCAATCGTTCAAGTTCTACGGAGATATCCTTCATGGAATGCAGATTTGTATGTAATGCGATCAATAAAATTCGAACTCTAAAATATTCGACGCAACATCGGTGCGTCAGTAGTGTGTGACTTACCGATGGAACAGCCACTCGTTCAGGCATGTTCTATAGCGATCAACGTACACGGCAGAATCAATCACGCATGCCGCACGTAAAACTTTTTATCGGAATTTGCTTATGAGCCTCGTTCCATTTTCATCGCTGGGTAGCGGTTCGCGCCTTTGGATCTTTGCTTCGGATACACCGATGTCGGCAGATGTACAGGAACAATTTCTTGCAACACTCGATCCGATCCTCAATGATTGGCAAGCGCACGGAGCACCACTTCGCTCCGGTCGCGAACTGAGCTTCGGTCAATTCCTATTCATCGCCGCCGATCCAACGGAAGCGACGGCCTCGGGTTGCTCGATCGACTCGATGATGCGCGAAGTGCAGCGCATTGGTCAGCAGTTCGGTGTGAGCTTTCTTACAACCCCGAAAGTACACTACAACACTGCGCAAGGCCCGGTTACTGTCGAGCGAAATGCCTTCAAAGAACTTGTGCAGAGCGGCACGGTCAATGCCGAAACTATCGTCTTCAATAATACGCTCACGACAATCGAAGAGCTGCGCGCTGGGAAGTGGCAGGTGCCGGCAAGGCTATCCTGGCACTCCACAGCTTTCAAACTTGCTCCGTAAACAGAGTCTAACTCCGTAAGCGCCTATTAGGATACGCCGATGAGCTCGACCTCAAATATGAGTGTTGCGTTCGGTGGGATCGCTGCACCAGCTCCGCGCGAACCATAGCCGAGCGCTGCTGGAATGATGAGCTTACGCTTGCCGCCCACCTTCATTGACATCACACCCTCGTCCCAACCTTTGATCACCTGGCCAATACCGATCTGAAACTTGAATGGTTCGACGTGACCAAACTTCGGGTCAACGTTCGAATCAAACTTTGAAGAATCGGTGAGCATGCCGGTATAATTAACCGTGACGGATTGACCTTTGGTCGGGCTCACACCCGTACCAACGAGTTCGTCAACATATTGCAAACCGGAAGCTGTGGTAACTGTTTCTGACATAGGTTTTGCTTTGGTGGAATTATCGGTTGTCGATTTAGATGCTGAAGTGCATCCTTGAACTCCGGCGGCCGTAATTGCAAGAGCAAGCACTGCTGCGCGGAAGAGAACAGATCGAGATAGCATCATGGAAATTCGTACGTGTAGTGTCTTAAAAAATAGCCCAAACTGGCTTGAACTCGAATTAATGCAAAATTACGATATTTTGCAGTTCTATGCGCGGAGTGACCCGGCGTATTGTTCTAAACACTTCTTCTAAAATAGAGTTTGCCTTTCCGTACTAGAATTTTATACATGGATGCCTAATAAATTGTCGAAATTGCACAAATTCCGCAGGTTTAGTATTCATTAAGAAAGAGTATTGCTTTTTCCTTGCAAAAATGTGTAACCAAATCTCAACTCAGGGGTCTTATCTATACTGAACGCGCAGAAACGGAGGATTCCGGGACTAGCAGAACAGTACGCAGACGTGAAAGTGAGTCGAGGAGCTTGAGCGGAATTTTGGCCCAAAATGGACCCACTCATGGAATTCGAGAACTTGGACAGCATGGGTTTTGACGAAAATAAGGAGAATCCGGAAGTCACTCCGGAGCGGCTTCAGAATATTTTCGCTGGAAAAAAGTCAGAGACCGGATCAGAGGAACTTGGTTTGAGTGAGATCAGTATCGAAGAACTCACCGCCGATGATCTGAGCATCGAGGAGCTTGCACAGCAAGAACTCGCACCAATGCCGGTCGAAGATGGCCCGGATGAGCTGCTGGCTCGAAAGTTTTTGGATGGTAGCGACCAAGCATTTATCGAGCTTTATGCGAAATATGAGACTCCTCTTCTGATGTACTGCAGAAGGATCATGTTCTCGGATAAGATCGCCGAAGATGCGTTTCAGGAATCATGGATACGCATTTTCGAGCTTCGGAATCGCAAGATCGAAGTGACGTGCTTCAAGGCGCTCCTCTTTCGGATTGCGAGGAATCTGTGCTTGAATATTATTCGAATGGAGCGCAGCCATTCCGAAACGACCGCAGGGATTATTATACAAATGACGCCCCGCGAAGAGAGCAGTCACGATACGGAGCAACGCGAGATCAAGACGCTGCTAACGCGTGCACTCGCAAAGCTGCCATTCGAACAGCGTGAAGCATTTGTATTGCATGAGTATTCGGGTTATCCCTATCATGAGATAGCCCGCATCATGGGTACGACAGAGACAAATGTAAAGGTTCGGTCCTATCGGGCTCGGCTTCGCCTGCGCAAGTTGATAGGCAGTTGGCTAGGCTTGGGTGAAGATGATGATCCGACGAACGTGATATAGTATCGACAAGATATCGCATCCGGAAGCATGCGATCCAACGCGACGAAATGAAAAGTTTGGTAACAAGATAATCGAATCGAGAGAAGTTATGACACTGAGGAATGAAGATTTGATCGTGAGATATTTTGATCGGAACATGTCAGTTCCCGAAGAGCAAAATTTTCTCATCTCTCTGGCAGCGAGCGATGAATTGCGCATCGCATTTCGTTCGCACCTCGAACTCAATCGCGCTATTCGTCAGGATAAAGACGATATGCGCCCGGTCGCACAGGTCCGCTCCAGAACGCTTGCAACGCTTGGCCTTACTGCCGCTGCTACGCTTCCGTTTCTCGAGCAAGCACTCGTGCAATCTTCGGATCCCGTTCGCGCTGCGACGACGCATGTGATTCCTGCGCAGGTTACGGCTCCAACTGTTGAGCAATCTTCCTGGATCAGTACACTTATTCGCTCCACAAGTGGTCGCTTTGCTGCGCTCACGTCCGGTCTTTTGCTCGGATTTTCCAGCGCACTTGTGTTCATGAATATCGGCACAAGTGGATTGCCACAAAACACGCGTCTTACGAATCCTGCGACTGTTGCGCCAAGTATTACCGCACCGAGCACAGAACAACAAGTTACGATACAAGCAAACCAATTGCAATCCGCTTCGTCGCAGACACACGATGTTATTGCGACCGAACAAAATGGCCTGGCCGTCAAACAATCCGATGCTAAGCCCATAAAGACAAATAGGGGAAGCGCCCCTCTCTCAATAAACTCACATAAGGT
>JBDTCS010000340.1:0-2414 GCA_039923455.1 Kapaibacterium sp. (SeqCode)
GTGTCGGGGCATGATATTAGTAGCGTACCTGCCAGATCGTCATGGACGGATTATCGAAGAAGGGCTCAGCAATGGAGTGTGGATCGATCGCGAGCTTCTGCGCAATCTCTTTATCCTCAATGATGTACTTCGCGTTGTATTCCTTCAGATCGGTGAGCACTGTCGTCGGGTTCGTTGATAAATAGATCGAATCGAGTCGTTGACGTCTGGCCGAGAGGGTGTCGATCGCAATTTTCACGCGATGCAAACCTTTGAGCGTATCGATATCCGCGGTCGCTCCGAGCAATACACCATATCGCGCACCCTCACTGATAACGGTTCGCTCGCTAAAAGCAGAATAATCGAAATAGGATTCATCGTTGATCGTATCCTTGAGAGCGAGATCATAACGACGCGTAGCAACGACGTCATAAAAATCCGAATGCGTCCGCAAATAGCGCAATGCGTTGATGCGCGAACTTTGCACTGTATCGGTCGTCGAGCGATCCTCCGATATGATTGCGCGAGTATTTCCGAAGACTCCACCCACCAAAAGCAAAACCGCAAGCGCCGCGCCAATCTTCTCTTTGTTCGAAGTACTCGACCGAAGCAAATAACTCACAAAGAGGACAGCTAATAATCCCGCAACAATAATCGCGAGCATTGGAGTATAAAAACTAAACGCCAATGGATACCAAGCCGGTGAATAGAGCACAGGAAAGAAAAAGCAGATTGCGATCATGTACGCCAAAAACCAAAAGAAGATCGGTTTTGCATTGGGAAACATTGCAACCGGCAGTCGATTGCGTAACAATAGCACTCCCAACAGCACGAGAAGTAATCTTGGATCAGCGACTACAAACCGCAGAAGATGGAAAGCAAAGTATGGCAGAATCAATAATTGGCGAGGCGCGAACTCCAAGCCCTTTACGATCGGACTGATCGAGCTTGGCGTTACATGCAAGTAGCTTGCAAGATGATTTGCATACCCGAGCAGCGGTCCACCAATAATAAAATCTCCCGAAGGCATAAACGGATTTTTGCTCGCCGCAACAGTGAAGAACATTACCAATGTAAAAAGCCAAGGCACCGCAATACCGATCGAAGTCTTCCAATCACGTTTCAAAAGCGCCCACAAAAGCAGGAGTGGAAGTGTGGCTTCGATCGCGAGAAATGTGGTGATCTTCGTCTTCATGAGTATTACAAGTAGCAAGCCGATCAACTGAAACGTAGCTAAGATCGGTAATCTGTTTTCGGAAGAACCCTCGCGACTCTGAAACACATGATGCAACAGATTCAGAATATTAATGAAGAGTATATTTCCCCACACATACGATGGGCTGAGCGCACTCGCACCCTGCTCGGTTCCAACAAAACTACCAAGCAATAACCAGGAAAGCGCTGCAGCGGCAGCAACTAGGCGATTCTCATTTACGGAAAAGATGAATGCAAAAACAGAAATAGTGAGAATCGTATAGCTAAAAACCGGTAGCGCGAAAAAACCGATCGAGAGCAGTTCCGAGTGTGTTACCCGTGCGATAGAGGCGCTAAAGATATAGACGTAGTCGTGGTAAAAGAACGGAGTCGCGTATTGATGGATATCATGCAAATGTCCAAAGTTTTTCAGACTGGCGATCTCTGCGATAAGATAGGGCGGATCGATACCGGAGAGAGCGTGCGTCAGCAAATTGCCTTGCGTATCAAAATGTAGATTCGCAAAATTGTACCAACCCAAAAAGCACCCAACCACAAGCAGCGACGCCCACGCAACAATCCAGAGCGACCGAATGCTATGCGGAAAGTTGGGCCATTGATGCCTACCTTCGAGCACGTTGAGCACTACGACCAGCGAAAAATTAAGAAAGCTGATCACAAGCAATACTTCCCTGCCACCACCAAAGGTTCGCATGAGATTGTAACTGGCCGGCAATACACCAAGCCCAAGCGCTGCACCGAGTGCAAAGACCTGAAGCCAAGATAATCGCGCACTGAAGACAGAGCTAAAGATCATGACGATCAATATACCCGGCGCAACCGATCCCCAAAACATCACAACAAGATCAAGCGACAAAGAGAGCTCGATGTTGTAGAATTGAAATACGAAAAGGAGTACAGCAAGTGCAAGTGGTGGCAGAAGCGCGCAGAGAATCAGCTCACGCTTTCGCGACACCAACGCATCCGGAAGCTTTGTCATGCGTTATGCCGTCGTCGATGACTCTGCGAGCACCTTCCCGCTTTTCATACTCTCGTTGAGCAAATGCACAACTTCCTTCGTTTGGGCGATCACATAGTCGATCTCCGCTTCTTCCAGAAGTGTGTAGAGTGGCAGCGTGATTGTCGAATCACCAATGCGCTCTGCGTTGGGGAATGTACCGTTTGGTACATCAAAATGTGTTTTGTAGTAGGTCAGTCGATTGATCGAGCGGAAGTTGACC
>JBDTCS010000341.1:0-9311 GCA_039923455.1 Kapaibacterium sp. (SeqCode)
ATAGGTCACATCGAACATAGCTGTTCGCATGTTGTAAAATTTAACTGATTGCAGGTTAATTCTAGACTATGAAACTTCTTCAGATGATTCGTGTGCTTTCGCTGGGCGCTCTGCTCATGATCGTAGGTTCAAGCGTTCCAAACTTAGTGGAAGCCCGAGCAAACGCTGTTCGCATTAAGCACACTCCGGCCAAGCACGCAGGTGTGCACGCTTCCGGTGTTCGCTCGCATACGCTCAAGGCGTTCAAAACGCCAACCCCCGACACCACAAAAAATATTTATCAGAAACTCGTCGTCAAAAACCTCGGCCCTGTCATCAACTCCAGCGAGCATGACTACAGTCCTACGGTTACTGCTGACGGACGTACGATGTTCTTTGTTTCGCGCAGACCCGGTGGTCTCGGAAATGATGATTTTTACATGAGCAAAAGTCCGGAGGGTGATGACACCACTTGGGGTAAGCCGGTCAACGTGACAGAGATCAACACGAAGGTGGAGGATGGCGCTGCGTCAATCGCTGCTGATGGACAGACGATCTACTTCGCAACAGCTCGTAACACAACCGTGAAGGCCGACGTGAATCTTTGGGTTGCAACACTCGAAGGTACGACCTGGAAAAATTTGCATGAGGTCGGAGCGCCCGTGAATACCACCTCGTGGGAGTCGCAGCCTTCGATCGCGCCGGATGGCAAACGTTTGTTCTTTGCCTCGAACCGTGCCGGAAAGGTCGGCAACGAGAAAAATGAGAACGTAGATATTTTCGTATCGCACATGCTTGCCGATGGTCGTTGGTCTGATCCGGTTAACCTCGGTTCGAAGATCAATACAGGCAAGTATGATGCTTCGCCGTTCATCGCGACCGACGGAACAACGCTTTATTTCTGCTCCGATGGTCACGGAGGTCTTGGTGGCAAGGATATTTTCCGAAGCGAATGGAAAGGCCCGTCGGATACCGATTGGACTGATCCGGAGCCACTTCCGGCACCGATCAATTCCTCCGCAGATGATATGTTCCTCACCGTACCGGCTTCGGGCAATGTACTCTTTTTTGCCTCCAATCGTGCCGGTGGTTCCGGACAGCTCGATCTCTACGTAGCAACCAACCCACCACCGCCAAAGGCAACACTCGTGCTTCGCGGAGTTGCGTATGATGTAAATACAAAAGAAAAATTGGGTGCGCACGTTGTCGTGACTGATCAACAGACCGGTGACACTGTGTATAATAAATTGGCCAATAGCGCGACCGGCGAATATCTCGCTGTGCTTTCGAGCAATGCACGTGGTGAGCTGGGCGGATCGTATCTCATCAGTGCCACTGAGCCGAATCACTTTCCGTATCCTCCGACGATCATCCGAATTCCATTGCGTACCGATACCTCGCGTATCATCACGCATGATATTCCGATGAATAACGAAGAACCACCACTCGTGCGATGGGTGACAACAACGCCGGAGTTTATGAAAGAGCATCCGGATAAATACCCGGGCTTTAAGGGCGTGATCATCAAGGAGCAGCTTACTATCGAACTCTTCGCATTGCTTCCGATGGTCTTCTTTGATCAGGGTGTAGGTACGATCCCTTCACGCTACGTACTTTATGCAAGCCCTGCTGAGACGCAAGGCTTCAGTGAAGACACGCTCAGCTCAACGATGAATAGTTATTACAACTATCTCAATATCCTTGGCCTTCGCTTGCGTCAGACTGCCGATAAGAACACAACGCTGAAACTCACAGGCTGTAATTCGATGGACGCTGCGAACGAGAAATCGGTTGAGCTTTCCAGACAGCGTGCTGAGTCAGTCAAAAAGTATATCGTAGAAATCTGGGGTATTGCGCCGAATCGTATTTCGATCGAAGCTCGCAACTTGCCAGAGAATCCTACCCTCCCAACTTCACCCGAAGGAATTGCTGAGAATCGCCGCGTGGAAGTCGTATCGGATTCGTGGGAGATTATACATCCAGTGCTCTTCAAGCGTAATCGCAAAGTTCCGGATTATAGAAATGTCCACTTCACCATGGTCAATGGCCTACGCGAAGAAGTGATCAAGAAGCGTGAACTGCTGATCTCCTATAAAGGCAAGCCTTGGGCGATCCGCACAGACCTTGGTCCGATCTCTGCTAAAGAGTCACCGGATTGGAATTGGTTCTCGGATGGAGGTCTCGGGATTCCAGCCGGACAGCTTCCGGATGATGAGACGAACATGACAGTTCAGCTCAAGATCACAGACAAGAGTGGTCGCGAGATTCTTTCAAACGTCGATGAAACTGGCGTTCGTCAATACTCCGAAAGTCAGAGAGTTGCACAGCATGATTCTGCTAAGACGAAAGAGATTTACAATCTGATTCTCTTCAAGTATAACAGCTCCGACATGGGTAAGTGGAATCACAAGATTCTCGACACGTATGTCTATGAGCGCATTCAGCCAAATTCGGATGTTGCCGTCAATGGATACACAGATATCCTTGGAACACCGGATTACAATGAGCGTCTATCGAACAATCGTGCGAATGCGGTGAAAAGCGATATCTCGGGACACAAATCGAATTCTCGTAGCTTGATCGCACACGGCTACGGAAAGACAGCTCCGCTCTACACGAACGAGTTGCCCGAAGGTCGTTATTACAATCGTACTGTTCAGGTGCTCGTCGAGACACCGATTGGCAATCCGTAAGCAGACTCAAAATTCAAATTCAACCCACCCAATACTATTTGGGTGGGTTGCTGTAAGAAGCGATGAATTTAATTGCTTCCAATTAAATAAAGTTTTATTCTTAGCTGTAACTCTGCAACTTTCAAGGTGTTGAATAGTGGAGTTTATTGTGACCAGGGGGTTATTATACATCAAACCCAGTGCCACAATCGAATAGTGGGGGTTCAGGTTAGGAACCGAATTCCTCGTGCGGGGCTTGTTTAACTTGATTCGAGTTAATAATTCTCGCCTATTCAGTAGATTTTCTCGCTTTTTTATAGATCTGGCTGTCGCTGCTAATATGTCAGCAGCCGGCATCCCAATAGGATAGTCCACAAGGATATTCTATAATTGTACAATAGTACAGCTCGGGTTTACATCCGAAAAAGTGTTATCGATTCTTTTAAGCCGTTCCTAATTTGTTATTGATGGAGGTTGTATCTATGCTACGTCGTCCCCGTCTCACGCAACGCTTGATAAATATTGCAACGCAATGTTTGGCTGCAGTTGCTATGCTCGCTCTTATGTTCTCGTTTGGCTCCCAACAGGAAGCTTTTGCGCAGAGTCACCCAAGGATTGTACACCAAATACTTCCGCAGCCGAAAGGTTATGCTCCGGGACTTGGTCGTGATCTTTGGTTCAGCATGTGCCAGAACTACGACGCAGGTGGTGGCAATGGTAAATACTACATGCTGTATGTGACTTCCCCAAATACCACGACGGTCAATATTCAGGTTACAGGGAGTTCGTCGCAAAAATTTCCGATCACGGCGGGTAAGGTAGTCGCTTTCAAAATTCCTCTTGGATGGGAAGTTACCTCGAGCGGTGTGATCGAGAAAAAGGCAATTCGTGTGTGGTCAGATGATGCCGATCTAACGGCGTATATGCTCTCACGTAACCCAGCGACCTCCGATGGTATGTTCATTATTCCGAGCATTGGCTGGGGTAAAGAGTATGTCGTAGCAGGTTATGGATCGCTCTTTGAAGGCGGAGGCACATTCGTATATGATTATCCTTCGGAGTTCAGCTTAGTCGCGAACCAGGATAACACAACGTGCAATATTATTCCAAGTCAAGACATTCGTAAGTCAGGTCAGCCGAACGTTGTCTTGCATCAGAAGGGCGTCACGTTTAGCGAGGCAATGATGCGCGGTGATTGCATTCAGTATCAGCTCACACAGGCGCAGAACACGGATGATTATGATGTCACCGGTTCTATCGTCACTTCGAATAATCCTGTCGGAGTGATCGGCGCTTCTCAGTGCCCGAACATTCCACCGGATTATCCCTATTGCGATCACATCTGCGATATGATTCCACCTGTTCGTACGTGGGCAAAAACGTATTACTCTGCTCCGTTCGTCAATCGTCATGGTGGAGATTCCTTCCTGACGATCGCAAGTAAGGACGGTCAGACGATCTGGCGTGACGATCCATCTGCAAAGGGCAGAGTGCATGCGATCCTCACAAAGTATCAACCTTATTTTGTTAATGACATCACACTGCAGACGAAATGGTACAGCGATGCACCATTCCTCCTTGTGCAGTATATCAATAGCACAACATTCGGCACAGGTAACGACGGTATCGGCGATCCCGCGATGGTCGTTGTAAACTCAGTCGAACAGTTCACACCGGATGTCATCTTCCAAACACCCACAATTCTTTCGGGTCAATCGACCTTCCAGAATTTTGTGAACGTTGTTGTCAACACACAGCATGTGAATTCGACGACATTTGATGGCATTCGCATACTCGGTGCTCCGGGTAGCAGCAAGATCTCCATCGACGGCATTTATGAGGTCTATCGTATTAATAACTTGAAAGCGGGCACGCACACGATCCACTCGGATACGGGTATTGGTTGCTATGTCTACGGTTACGGCTCGTATGATTCGTACGCATGGTCGGGTGCGCTCGGCACTCGTACCTTTAATGATCCGGATACGATTCCGCCAACGATCAAGACGCCTGGTGATTGCTTCTGCGCGCATATCTCCGCAGCAGATGTGCACCCGCTTGCTTCCAAGCTTTCTTCTTTCGTGCTGGATACGATCGCTAACATGATCTATACGCTCGACCCAACGTTTGTACCGGGTTCGGGACGTGATAGCTCCTTTTATGATATTTGCGTTCGTGATAGTTCGCTGCCGGCTTATATCCAGATTACTGTCGTCGATATTGCTGGTAATCGAACGCTCGTTCGTAGTACCTACAATCCACAGATCGCCGATATCACGCCACCTGTCACAAACTTTGGTACAGGTACCAACGGTACAAAGAAGTATCAGTATGTGACCCTGACTAATACCGGGCTCGCAACTTTTACGATTGACATTTTGAAACTGAAGCATACGCTCGGTTTCATCATCGATAGCGCAAATCAGAGCCCACTCAAACCGGGTGAGAGCCGTCTGATCAAGATTTCCTTCGAGCCATCACAACCACAAACCGTGCAGGATACGATTGTCTTCGGTGACGCTTGCGTCCAGCGAACTGCGATCGTTGTTGGCAATGGAGGTGCTCCTGATTTCACCGTAACGGATGATGACTTCGGTTGTATCCTTGCCGGTGATAGCATTCAGAATCTCAAAGTCACCCTGACTAATCCTTCGCCTGTGCCTGTCACCATCGACAGCGTGTGGACGAACGATCCGGCGCACTTCGTATTCATCGGTACATTGCCGATTGTCCTGAATGTTGGACTTGGTGTAACGACGGTTCCATTCCGCTTCAAGCCGGATGTGGCAAATCCACGTTACGCAACGATGGGTCACTTCCGTAGCACAGGTGCTGCGGGTACGAAAACAGATTCGCTGTTCGGTTGCGCATTCACGCCAACTGCAGGGTTCTTTGCTGACAGCACGACAATCATCGATTGCCCGGCAACCGGTGACGTTTCAACGTTCCGTCACACCATCACGAGCTCCTCAAGCAAAGGTGTAACAACTGTTGCATTGCTGGTGCAAAAGGGTGATCCAAACTTCGGAACGCCTTCGTTGCAAGATGCTTACGGCAAGGCAGTCGCGATTCCACATGATCTCTCCAGCTCGGACAACACCGTCTATGTAACGGAGGACTTCAATGTGCCGGCCAACAAGTCGGGTACCTATCGCGATACAATTACGGTATTCGATTCGAAGGGTAACATTATCAAGCAGGGTAATAAAGATTATGTTGTTGTTACGGCGATCGTGCATTACCGCGCGTTCAATGTGAACAAGGCATCGATCACCTACCCAACAGCTTTGTTCGGCTCCGGACCGGAAGCTGATAACTTCCAGATCTGCAACACAGCCGATGATACACTGACTGTAAACCAGATCAACCAATTGCCTGGACCGTACAAGGCTGCATTCACAATTACGAGTACTTCCGTCGGTCTTCCTGCAAAGCTTGCAAAGGGTGAGTGCATGACAGTCAATGTCAGCTTCGATCCTGCAAAGTTTGCAGTGGACTCTCAGTTCTCTGGATTCGGAATTAGCACCGATGGTTGCATAAGTACAGCAGCTATGCCGCTCTCCGCAATGATTAGGTTCGGACAGAGCAACGCGAACGGATTCGCGATCGACTCAATCTTTGCATGTAGCAATAAGACCGATCAAGTTTCCGTCTACAATGGTAATCATCCGGGTGTATTCGATACCATTGTTTCCGTTACGCTGACTTCTGGTGGGGCGAACTTCACCCCTACCGGCAGCCTCCCAATCTCTTTGGATGGTGGTGAGACCGTGCAGATCCCTGTGCTTTTCACTCCTGATCCTGCCGGTGGTGTAAAGGCCTACTCCGGTGTTGTTGCCATACGCATCCGTGATTCACAAGGACGTGACACAACGCTATTCGCAAATGTATCTGGTTCGGGTATTGGTATGAATGCAAACGTCAGCTCCGTCTTCGCTGTGAAGTCGGCTGTCGCTGGAGCTTCGATCCAACTTCCGATCACGATCACTGTGACGAAAAACGGTTTGGTTGCTCCGCTTACAACAGCAGGCATTGTTGGTGTTCGCTTGAACTACCACTACAATCAAGATCGTCTGGATATCGCAAACGGTGATATCGCGAATGCCGTAACAGGTACATTCGGTGACTGGTCGGTTGACAAAGCTGCTTCGAGCCTCAACCAAGCCAATCAGACGCTCACGATCGTCATGAAGGGCACTACGCCACTTTCTGATGGTGTGACCTCGCTCGGAAATATTCACTTCAATGTGAAGTTGACCAAGAACGATTCAGCGCAAACTGTCTCGCTCGATTCCGCGCAGTTCACAACGGCCACCGGGGCAGCATCCAGCTCATGCCTAGGCACCACGGTAGCGAGCAGCGACTTCGCACTTATCTACCAGTGCGGTGATAGCTCCGTGCAGGCAATGATGAATGGTAAGTTTGGTTTGGGTCAGATCGCTCAGCCGGTCACTCCGAACCCTGCAACTGCCAGTCAGCATGTTGTGAAGTTCACCTATGCAACTAGGATCAACGCACCAGTCAAGCTTTCGATCTTCGATGTGCTTGGCAACGAAGTAGCGATCGTCGTGAATAACGTCGTCCACGCTCCGGGTGTCTATGAGGCCTATTATGATACCAGCAAGCTTCCGAGCGGTACTTACACGTACCACTTGTCGCTCCCAGGTTGGGCGGGTTCGAAGCAAATGGTGATATCGAAGTAAGAGATTATTGTACGAATGCTTTGCCGCGGGATGCAAAAGATCCCGCGGCATTGTGTCCGGAATATCTCGATACCAAAAAAAGTTTTCTCCAAAGTGTTGTGAAGAGTCTTTATTTGTATTCAATTTCAGAAGATGACAATGCGCGCTAAATTCTTTGTTGCAGCTCTCGCTCTGATTGTCTCGTTCTCCGGCATCGTTGGTGCCAGAGCACAGGGTGACATCTCGAGCGGCGTTCTCGGACCTGGTCAGGAAAGTGGTTTCCTGCTCGGACCTGTCGGTGGCATTAATCTTGTCGCCTACAATTCGAATTCCTTTCCAATCATCAATTCTGAGCCTTCGTGCTTCACAGCACAGAATGGCTCCGGTGTTGCACCATGGGGTGGTTTCACTGTCGAATTTCCGCTTGGTTTGCAGATGCAGAACTTCATCGTTGGTGAAGTACTCTATGATTCCAAGTCTTCGCAGTTCACCGCCGATAACGGCAGCGTGGTAACACGCCCAACAAAATTGAATGGCGTCGAAGCACCTGGTAAGGTTACGACGAAGTTGACGGCCGATCTTAACTATCTGCTCGTCAATCTTGCATTCAAGTACAATTTTGTCGAAGGCCCAACACCGGTTGGTCCTGGTATTCAGGTTGGACCATCGATCGGTATGAAGATCGGTGCCAAGCTGAATAAGACAGTTACCGTCGAAGCTTCTTCGGGCGATAATGCAAATCCAAACGGCAGCCAGACCGTGACCGCACCGACAGATGTTACGGATGCACAGAGCATTCGCATCGCGCTTCGTGCACAGTTCACCTACGACATTCCGTTCACGCAGGCTTGGGTTGCCACGCCTACGGTCGGTTATGATTTTCCTGTAACGAAAGTAGATGGCTCACGCTCATGGAGAGCTTCGTCTGCATTCGCAGGGCTCGCATTCCGCTACTTCTGGAAGGCATTCTAAACGGTTTGTTTTTTTTGTGGGAGTTCTGATGTCATGTTCAGGACTCCCATAGTTTCTGCTCATTAATGTGTGTTGCTTCTCTCAATCTCTGTTGTTCAGCTTCTCGTCCTAAGCGAGTGCGCACGTATCCGCTGATTTGTGTGAATGGCATTTAGTCTAAAGATCTACCATGGAAATTTCTAAACGTATTTTGATTCGCTCTTGCTTCGCACTAATGTTGCTGTGCACGCTTTGTGGGGTTAATCCTCAGAGTGTTCAGGCGCAAGGCGGAGTATCTTCGCTCGGTACAGATTTTTGGATGGGTTTCATGCCCGATTATACTTTCCCGGCGGATTACGTTCGCGTATTTATCTGCTCAGGAACGGCAAATCACGTCGTCATCCAATTGTATGGTGGAGGCAATGGCGGACCCATCCAATCACTCACGGTTGATCTTCCACCTAACACAGCGCGAACCATCACGCTTGACGTCGCAAAAGCTGAGACACGTGTTACGGAGACGCCCGCATATCGTGCCGTCCACGTCACGGCAACAAACCCGCTTGCATGTTATGGCTTCAGCAACCAGTATGCAACAAGTGACGGATTTCTCGCGCTTCCGACTCCGGCACTGGGGAATGAATACTACACAGCAAACTTTAACGACGATTATTATTACTCACCGAGCGAGCCACTCGCCGGCGAATTTCTTATTGTCGCACCGTTTGATCATACCAACGTTACCATCACCACTAAGAATGACACGCGTATCGACCCACTCGGAAATATAACGGGTCACTCGCAGGGAATTCCCTGGACGGTCGAGTTAATGAAGGGTCAGACGTATCTTGTCCAGTCGATCGGCAGAGATAAAGGCGCGGATATCACAGGTTCACATGTAACCAGCGACAAGCCGATCGGTCTTATCACTGGTCACCAACGCTGCGCTATCCCCAACGACGATCCAAACCTGACCAGTAAGGATTTACTCGCGGAGATGATACCGCCGCTCGACAAATGGGGCACG
>JBDTCS010000342.1:0-8743 GCA_039923455.1 Kapaibacterium sp. (SeqCode)
AAAAAACTGAATGAAAAGCCACTGAACTTGAAAGATATCAAGTTTGTCGAGAAGCCAAATTACAGCATCATTGCAAAAATGATGAAACCAACGCTTGCGGTTGTTGGGCATGACGTCATGTATGATGCGGACCGTCAACTTTGGTTTTCGGATATCGAAATCGATACCGGCACTTCGTATTTTCCGTTTGTGCGCCTTGCACTCGTGCGCTTTCAACCGAACTCCGTCGAGGATGCATTTATCTCGAGAGTCGTGCTTGCAGATTTTGCACAGCTAACTCCGGATAGAAACCTAGCAGTAATTTTTGATCCAGCTAATCCGAAGCTCATTGTTGTTGCGGTCTCCGGAATTACATACACGAATTCTTCTGCAGAGCAACGCGGTAGTCAAGTCGAGGTTTCGATCGAGACGAGACGACCGGATGTGATGGATCCCGCCGAGGATTTGGGTTGGGCGCAAGTGCCGGACGCAACCTTCGAACTAACTGCGCTCGTAAACGAGCAAGGCATCGGAGTATGGACCGGCATCGTTACACTTCCGGAACCGCGAGGCTCGCGACCATTCCGAATAGTCGTTAAAGAATTCGAGCGATTCGCAAGTGACAAGGATGAGAATCCTATGGTCAATCGCGCGAAGCAAATCAAAGGCGATCGCAGAGTCGTCTACGCCGAAACAGTCGAGATCTAAGAGTGGCAAAGACACCCTGCGTAATAGAAAGTATTTACAATTGTTAGACACGATCTTCGGAACATGAGGGGAGAACGATGAAGAAACAAATCTGTATGATCTTCGGACTCATCGCGATTTTCGCGATGGGCTCAACGCTTCGAGCGCAATCCTCGGTGAACGTCTCACTTAGGCAACCGCCTCCGAATCAACTCAAGATTGCCGACCTTTGGCAGATCTCGATCGTGAATACGTCCAAGAAAACGTTGAATGTATACGTGCAGGGTACCGCCAAAGAGGCAACCGCGGGACTTGTGGTCGATGCTCAGACAGCTTCATTTGCTGTGCCTCCAGGTACAAAGATTGTGACGGGCAAAGATGTTAGTCCGATCAAAACCAATTCGACGAACAGCAAATACAAAAACATTTTGCTGCAAACCGGCACCGTACCGGCTGGTGATTATACCATCTGCGTATTCGTCAAAGTTACCGGCACTGGTGAAGAACTCGGAAGTGATTGCATTGAACAGCATGTAGCGAGTGCCTCGATTATTCCGATCGCGCCTCCGGATGAGGCCGCACTCGATGATGCGCTGCCAAATTTTCTCTGGACTTCGACTCCACCACTCGATCCGAAAGCATCCTACACACTGAAGATCGTCGAGTTGCTCGGAAGTCAAACACCGTTCTCGGCAACGCAATCGAACTCCACGTTCTTCGAACGCTCGGATCTGCACTCGACGAGTATGCAGTATCCGATTACGGGACAAAAGCTGCAACCGGGTCGTAAGTATGCATGGTTCGTGAAGGCGTATCAGGATGGCGGCGTGATCGGCGAAAGTGAAGTGTGGCAGTTCACAGCCAAGACCGCCGATAGCATCGTGCCTTATAAAGCGCTAATCAAGAAGAAGGCATTGGCGCAGTTTGAGAAAGCCTACGGCGGTTCTGGCTATGATCACACCTACGCAATGCAAGTCACACGTGACAGCGGGTATATTCTCGCCGGTTACACTACGAGTTTCGGAGCAGGGGGCGACGATGCCTACTTGATAAAGACCGATCGGAACGGTGTAATGGAGTGGTCCAAGGCCTATGGTGGCACGAACGATGATGCTTTTTATGATGTCAAGCAAACCGACGACAAAGGCTACGTCGCTGTCGGTTACACGCGAAGCTTTGACGTTGGCAACGATGATATTTATGTCGTAAAAACTACCGATAAGGGAAGCGTTGAGTGGTCGCGCACCTTTGGTGGTGGTGGTTATGATGCCGGTTACTCCATTCAGCCGACCGACGATGGAGGTTATATCATCGCGGGAGCAATCGGCAAGGGCGACGATTTCGATGGATACATTCTGAAACTCGACAAAGGTGGCAACGCACGTTGGGGCAGCACGATCGGTGGCCCGCAATGTGATGTTATGCATGCCGTTGTTGCTACTCCGGATGGTTATGTCGCCGCCGGATATACGCGCACGATGGGCCTCGGCAACGATGATATGTATATCGTTGGTTTGGATCGTGAAGGAACAGTTCGTTGGGCTACGACGTATGGTGGCGGATTTTCCGATAGAGCCTATGCACTCGCGACGACACGCAACGGGATTGTTGTTGGCGGATTTCGGCCGAATGACCACACGCTGGATGTCGATGATGTTTGCTTGCTGATGCTCAGTCTTAATGGCTCACCGATGGCGCGTGCCAATTACAAATGCGGACCGATCAATCGCGGATTCTCCGTTGCTCCAACACCGGATCGCGGATATGTTGTGGCCGGTTATACCGCGGGTGATTCGGTTACGAACATTGGTGGCGTGCTCGCGTTTAAGACTAATGTGGATGGCGCCGTCGAATGGTCTCGACTCTATCAAGGTTCTAAACTCGACGAAGGTTACGCAGTTGCAACGACACCGGACGGTGGCTATGCAGTTGCCGGTTGGACCGGTGGACTAAATGGCGGTGATTGTTATCTGATCAAAACAGATATGAAAGGTGTTGTCGGTTGCACGGATAAAGATGCGGCGATGAAAGGCGAACCCGCAAGGCAGGAGCCCCAATTTGCGGGATCGCTTGGTAGTCGTGGAGTCGTCACGCATACGGCAGAGACCAAAACGGAATCGGCCGCGACGGTGGAAACGCTCCTTTGTCCAAAGGATATGACAAAGTAAGCAAGGCAAGCGTTTAGCGAGGCTCGCGGTTTGTGTTCAAATAGTTTTACATTAAGAGTTTTTTTACTTTAGCATATTGCTTAGCGTGCCCGCGAATCGCAAAGAATATAATCGAGAATGGATTCTGCTTGCCATTTCGTTTCTTGCGATCAATGCGTGGATGCATTTTTTCCAAGCTCCGTTTTCGTATCAAGGCGGTAGAGTTTGGGAGCATGCGATCTATTATGATCTTGCGGATCAACTCCAGCATCACGCACCACTTTCCGGAACCGCACCGGCAGTCTTTCGAGTCGGCACACCGTGGTTGGCCTCGATCGTCGGTTCAGCGAATATTGTGCAGAGCTTTCTATTCGTTAATCTGATCGCGAACGCACTCGGAATATTTCTCTTTCTCTATTGGCTTCGCTTTTTTCTGAAGGACTGGCGTGTCCGAATCGGATTGCTTGTGCTGTATCAATTGCACTGGCTTGCACCGACGCGGTTCATCCACTTCATGTCGCTGTATGTCGATCCGTGGGGATTCACTACGTTACTCGCCGGACTCATCTTGATCGAGCAATATCGCCGTGATGAAAAAGTATGGCGGATCATTCCACTCATTCTTCTCTCGGCGATCGGTGTCTATCTTCGTGAAACTGTCCTGTTGGTCCCGGTGGCGCTGTTGTTCGTTCGAGTGAAGCACACACAGGTTGCATCTGTCGCCGAGCAAGTAAAGACATTCTTCGCACCGAATAATTTTGCATTGCTCGTAATGCCGTTGATCGCGGGTGCGCTTGGGTTTACGGTGCTGCACACTCTGGCTACGCAAACCAACGAGTATCATTTTGCAACTGCTGCGTATAACTGGGCATACGCCAAACCCTTCCTTGTTTATCTTCACGGTTGGTTTATCGCGTTCGGATTTTTGCTTGTTCCGATTGTGATCGAGTGGCGTTTTTGCCGAAATTTTTTGCGAGACAACTTGTACCTCGCGTTTTATCTGTTTGCACTTGCAGTGCTCGCCTGGATAGGCGGTTCAGACACGGAGCGTGTTCTGCTTTGGGCTTCGCCGGTTGTGCTGGTACTGCTCGGAAAGTGCATTGAAGAGCGAGGCGTTTTGGCGAGATCGTTCTTGCTAACTGGCTTACTCATCGCTCTCCAACTAATCTCCGAACGCGTCTTTTGGATGACACCCGGTTTGGATAATGTCGGTGATACCTCGCCGATCTTTTTGACGAGCATGAGTGGCTCCGCGTACTACTTTTATCTTTTTAGTTATCATGCGCCTCGAAGTGTAGAGGTGATCTCACTCCTGCAATACGTTCTCGTCTTCCTAATTGGTGTGTCGTGGATGCGAATGCGCTCGCACGACAACTATGCCATTTCCGGTCAATAGCCTACTTTTCCTCACTATTTATTGGCGTCTCAAATATGTGCACTTATGCAACAGTGTCCTTCTTTAGTACGAAACGCAGAAAAGTGACCGGATTACTTGCAAAAGCAACTTCTGTTGGTTATATTTGAGTCACGAAAAAGTTTTTGTTTTGTTCAGAAGCCGCTCTTGCCTTAATAAATACGAGCGGACTTTGATGTGAGATGTTTGAAAAGCTTCTGATCGGAGCACTGATGTTTCGATCAATGCCAAAGGTTCTGGCCCCGTGCGGGGGAACAGTTGCCTTGTGAGTCTCGAATCGTTTAGCTTGCCCTCAAAAAATGGTACTCTTCGGAGCGCCGGTATTTTAACTCTATTTTGAGGGTATCCCATGCGTGCACGTCAGGCTATCTTGTGGCCGACCGCGTTCTTGCTTTTGTCTATTGCACTTGCAGCTCCGAGATTTTCGGACGCACAAGGAAGACATACTCGTACGCACTCCACACACGTAACTTCAAACAAGTCCTCGCTTGCAGGTCTTGCCACTCCACGCGTATTTCGTTTCGAGCATTCGCTTCTACCTGCGAATCTGTTTTCCGTGCAAACAGGTGTCACACTCCCAACAATTTTTTCCGATAACATCATCATCTTCGAAACGACTGATATTGTTTCGACGAGCGATAGTGCAGAGGAAATAGATGTCTCCAGAATCGAACAAAGTCTACCTTCCAGTATCTCGACAAGCGCTGGCGTTGTTCAAACACAATTGCATGCGCTTGATCTAACCTCTCCGGATCACTGCACCACGCAGGATACGGTTATTACATTACGAAACAATCTCCGTGACACACTGTCACTCACATCCTTACTATTTGCTGACGGTTCAGCATTCAGCTTCAGACAAGCTGCGGCAAGCGACGATCACAGCGCTCCCGCCTCAATCACATTGCCAGTTCAGCTACTGCCCGGAGCCCAGCTTTCCATACCAGTGCGTATGAAAGCTCAGGCTTCGGGATATTTTTATTCCGAGCTTCGCGCAACACTCGTTGCGCGTGAGCAAGTTGTGTCGGTGGCACTCCCGTTAAGAGTGCATGTTATCCGCGATCTTCCATTCGTCGCTGATCTGAGTATCACTACCGGTGGTCTCGATAATGATGGAGCCACTTCAGGTGCCTTGCTTAGTCCGAGTGCGAATGCAAATTATGACCTTGGGCAGATCAGCGCGTGCGAATCGAAGACGGTGACGTTCGAGATTCACAATCCGATGTGTGACCCGATCATTGCGCACAAACTACAGTGGAAGAAGCAAAACCCGCGCTTCCGTTTGGAAGTCGTTACCGATCCGACTGCGATGATCGCGGCTGGTAGCAGCACAAAGTTTCGCGTAATCTTCACGCCATCGATCGCGATCAAAACTTCTGCCGAGCTACTCGTAACGTTGGTGCAAGCGAGCGGCATCAAACACGATACGACGCTCACCTTCACAGCTGAGGGCTTGGCACCTTACGCCGCCGAACTCAGCCGGACGAACATCGATCTTGACACCATTCTCTTCTGCGACAAACCGGAAGAAACATTTTATTTGCGCAACAACACGTGTGATTCGGTGAAGTTGCTATCGGCAGAAGTCTCGGAAGAGAACGGCTTCAAGATTGTCGAACCTCGCGCACCACGTTGGTTGCTAAAGAAAGATAGTGTACTCGTACGTGTCGCGCTTGACCCTATTCATGCCGGGCAGATTCAAGATTCGATCGTATTGATGTTGCGTTCTCGCGATGGTGAAGAGCATGCGCTCCGACTTGATCTTGATGGATTCGTTCGTGCACGCCGTCATAGTTTTACACTCTCGACAGAGAGTCTTGCGTTTGATAGTGTGAAGCCATGCTCGACGACCGATACGGTGGTCGTGCTCTTTAATACAGGAATTTGCGACACCATTCGCTTCTCGGATATTTCGGTAAGCGGTTCGCCGTGGTTCACGAAAGGCGATGCAAAGCTGCCGAAGTATTTGCTGCCGGGAGCGTTTCTGCGTATTCCGATTACCATCTCAGTCGATCCGGAAGGATCTGCGACTGCTGCGCTGAAGATATACGGCTCGAACATCGATACCACGATCGCACTTGCAGCGAGTGTACATTCGGGTGGAAGGTCGCTCCGATTCGATGAAAGTAGTGGAGCGCTCACCGCAAAATTGTGTGAGACTACCACGCATCAGTTTACCGTGACAAACACGGGCTGCGTCGATGTTCCGCTCGATTCTATTTTCATCACAAGCGACGTAGATTTTCAAACGCAATTCCATTTTGGCACCGTGCCGGCGTTACCGGTGATGGTCCATGCGGGGCAAAGCTACCCAATCACTGTCGTCTTCGATGCTGATGGTAACGGTGACGCAAAGGCAGAGCTTCACGTGCGTTCCGCGGTTGGCGGACTTACGCGAGACATTCATCTTACCGGTCGTACGCTTGGCCGCAAGGCATCCGCGCGTATTGGTCTCATGGCCGAGCGTGGTGAGCAAACAGCAACGAAGAGTGCGGGGCAACTCGTTAGCGTAGCGGTTGTACCTATGGATGATATTTCGGACACGATTGGCTTTGAGTCGATCAGCTTTGGGCTTCGTTTTGATGATGATGTGCTGACACGTCGCACCGTTGAGGCGCTCAATGGCTGGAGCATCGAACCGATTCAGGATACCGCAGGACTTTTGCATCTCACACTCACGCGTAACAAAGGCGGGCGTGTGAAGGCCGGCGAAGAGATCGCACGAGTCAACTATTATACGACCATCGGCGACAGCACGTATTCCTTGGTGACCTTGGAGCAACCACGCTTCAATCCGAAGGATCCGAATTTTGAGCGTTGCATACTTTCAGCTATTTCTACTGACGATACGCTCCGCATCGATATCAGCTTACTCTCCGGCGACGAAAGACAGCGACGAGGTGCATTCACTACTAAGCCCGGCGTGAGTGATCTTGCGATCTATCCGAACCCAATCATTTCGCATCCGGGCAAGATCGCGATGGCGGAAGTTGATTTCCATCTTGACCAGGAGGGACCGGTCACGATGCAATTGCAGGATGATCTGGGAAGATTGGTTGCGGTGCTACTTGATGCCAATCTCTACTCAGGCAATCACCGGATTCCGATCGCACTGCCGCTGTCAGCCGTGGGTAACTATTTCCTTTCGGTTGAATCGGGTGCGTACCGAGACGTCAGAAAGATCATAATTCGCAACTGAAAGGATGAGGCCGTCCCCTCTACCAAATAGGACGTGCTGAGGCCCGTAAGGGCCTTTTCGAGAAGATTCCGGGCTATACCGCAATGCGTACAAGCGGGGGCTTCGTTTCCATCCAGATTCGGCGAGATTTTTTGGCCCTGATATGAACTATTTCGACGTTTAGGGCATTTCAAGCCCGTCACTTCATAACCCCTTTGGGACTTGTGATTTGGAAAAGCGCGTTGCAGACTTGCAGGCGCTTTTTTTAGCCGATTGGGCGAAAGAGAGTGTTTTCGCCGTAATTCAGAGTTTTTCATCACTTTTAGAGGACAAACGCGATGTTCGCGATCGTTGAAATTTCCGGCGAGCAGATCAAGATCGATGGTACCATGAAGACAATTCGTGTACCGTTTATGACAAAGGCCGAGATCGGTCAGGCTGTCAAGATCGATAATGTGCTCCTGACATGTGCCGATTCCGGCAAAGTGAGCCTTGGTGGCAAAGCGAAGATCAGCGCGACCGTCGCAGGTTTTACTCGCGGCGAAAAGCTTATCGTATTTAAGAAGAAGCGTCGTAAAGGGTACCGCGTGAAAAACGGTCACCAACAGCGCTACACTGAGCTGAGCATCGACAAGTTCGAGCTTTAAGCCAACGCACTAATTTTTACAAGCTACCACGAGGCGGCTAAGGCTTTCAAAGTTTTTTAAGCATAACAAGTTATGGCTCATAAAAAAGGAATGGGATCGACGCGCAACGGGCGCGATTCCAATGCACAGCGATTAGGTGTGAAGAAGTACGGCGGCGAGTTTGTCCGCTCAGGAAATATTCTCGTGCGTCAGCGCGGTACGAAGTTTCATCCGGGTGAGAACGTCATGCGTGCGAAGGACGACACGTTGTTTGCAGTAAGTGATGGCATCGTGAAGTTCGAGCGTTTTCGTCTCGATCGTCAGCGTATCAGCGTCTATCCTAAGCAGACGGTTACAGCCTAAAATAAGCTTCTCAGCTTTTATAACAAACGGGGTGGTGCTTTGCACCGCCCCGTTTTGCGTTAAGCTGTTTTTCTGAGGTGATTTTATTCGTTGGTCTCTACCTCGCTACCAACGCGCTTCTCTCCGAGCTTTATCCAGATCTTTTCTGCATCCGGAATCTGCGCGGCATAAAGACTATTCACAATATCCTCTACATATTCCTCTGAGCGCATTCCGACAAGCACCGTAGAAACACCCGGGATACTGCGAATCAGCGTTACTGCTTTTTGCGAAAGCGAGAGCGGTGCGAATTCTTCCGGAATAAAATGATCGAGCACTTCATGAATCGCAAAGGACCGGTTATAGGCTT
>JBDTCS010000343.1:0-20966 GCA_039923455.1 Kapaibacterium sp. (SeqCode)
CTTCAACTCCGAGTCGAGGGAGCTACGATCTGGCTTACGCAGCTTGAGATCGCCGAGCTTTTCCAAACGACGAAGCAAAACGTCTCGCTTCATGCGAATAATGTTTTTGAGGAGGGTGAATTAACGCCTGAGGCAACTGTCAAGGATTCCTTGACAGTTCAAATCGAAGGTGACCGCGAGGTCAAACGCACTATTTCGTATTACAATCTCGATCTCATTCTTGCGATCGGTTACCGAATTCGGTCACCGCGCGGCACGCAGTTCCGGCAATGGGCAACAACCCATCTTCGCGAGTATCTCGTCAAAGGGTTCGTGATGGATGATGAGCGTATGAAGAATCCCGGCGGCTGGGATTACTTCGACGAACTGCTTGCGCGTATCCGCGAGATACGCGCTTCCGAAAAGCGATTTTATCAAAAGGTCCGTGATCTTTTTGCGCTCAGCTCTGATTACAAAGTTCGCGAGCAGGATACGAATCTCTTTTTTGCAGAAGTCCAGAACAAACTTCTCTACGCAGCGACAAAGCGAACAGCCGCCGAATTGATTGTTGAGCGAGCTGACGCATTGAAGCCGAACATGTCTCTGATGCATTGGAGCGGCTCACGTGTTCGCAAACAGGATGTTATTATTGCGAAGGACTATCTTGTGGAGCGTGAACTCGACACGCTTAATCGGCTTGTGACAATTTTTCTTGAGCAGGCAGAGCTGCGCGTGCAACAGAAGCATGACCTCACACTCGAGTACTGGCGAGCCAATGTAGATCGGATGCTGGAGTTTAACGATCAGGCTATTTTGGATGGAGCCGGATCGGTAAGCCACGATGAGATGAAACGCATCGTGAACGAACGGTATGCGGAGTTTGAGCAGAACCGTCGAACCACCGAAGCACTCGCCGCAGACACCGATGATCTTAACGAGATCGAACAACTCGAGAAGAGCCTTAGCAAAAGCAGCCTTAGCAAAAAGAGTCTTAGCAAAAGGAGTCTTAGCAAAAGGAGTCTTAGCAAAAAGCAATCGAAAGAAAATAACTCAGACTGAGCCTAACCTGAATCTGCATGAACGAAGCGCCTTTAGCCATTCCCTCCGTATCCGTCACTTACGCTCACGATGGTAGTTCGACTCGTTCGAACGCATTCGGCATGCGACCGATGCAAGAGCGCGCCTATCAAAAACGCGGTGAACAGTATCTGATCATCAAGTCGCCACCCGCTTCGGGCAAAAGCCGAGCGCTCATGTTTATCGCGCTGGACAAGCTCCAAAACCAAAAGCTAAAGCAAGCTATTATTGTTGTACCGGAAAAATCCATCGGTGCAAGCTTTCATGACGAACCTCTGAGCACGTTCGGTTTTTTTGCAGACTGGAAGGTAGAGCCGAAGTGGAATCTCTGTGACGCGCCGGGTTCGGAGAATGGCGGCAAAGTCGATGCGGTAAAGAAGTTTCTGGAAAGCGACGACAAGGTGCTCGTTTGCACGCATGCAACATTCAGGTTTGCAGTAGAGCGGTTCGGTGTGGAAGCGTTTGACGATCGGCTAATCGCGGTGGATGAGTTTCACCACGTCTCGGCGAATCCGGAGAGTCGCTTGGGTGATTATATGCGGCAGTTCATGCAACGCGGTAAAGCACACGTTGTGGCTATGACAGGTTCCTATTTCCGCGGTGATGCCGAGGCCGTCTTAGAGCCGGAGGATGAATCCAAGTTTGATACAATCACATATACCTACTACGAGCAGCTCAACGGCTATCAATATCTTAAACAGCTCAATATCGGTTACTACTTTTACGAGGGCAAGTACACGGACAAAATTTTGAAGGTCCTTGACCCAAGTGAGAAGACTATCGTCCACATTCCCAACGTTAATTCTCGCGAGAGCACGAAAGAGAAACTCCTGGAGGTGGAGCATATCCTAGAAGAACTGGGTACGTGGGAGGGTGCTGATCCGAAAACAGGATTCCAACTTGTTAAGACCAAAGCAGGCAAAGTGTTGAAGATCGCCGATCTGGTGGACGACGAACCCGCGAAGCGCGACAAGGTTGCAGCCGCACTGAGAGAACCTGCGATGAATCGCGACCGCGATTATGTAGATATAATCATCGCACTCGGAATGGCGAAAGAAGGTTTTGATTGGATCTGGTGCGAACATGCGCTGACCATCGGCTATCGATCGAGCCTTACCGAGATCGTGCAGATCATTGGTCGCGCGACGCGCGATGCTCCGGGTAAAACGCGGACGCGTTTCAGCAACCTTATCGCTGAACCGGATGCAACCGAAGGCACAGTCACCGAAGCCGTGAATGATACGCTCAAGGCTATCGCCGCAAGCCTTCTCATGGAGCAAGTGCTTGCGCCGCGTTTCGAGTTTAGACCGAAGCATCCGAACAATGCAGCTACACCCGGCCTGGATTACGGAGAGGGCGGTTATGATCCAACAAAGATTAACGTCGGTGTCAACCCAACAACGGGTACGATCCAAATGGAGATCAAGGGTCTGATCGAACCAAAAAGTCCCGAAGCCGAGCGCATCTGCCACGAAGATCTAACCGAACTTATCACTGCGTTCGTACAGGACAAGAATGCGATCGAGCGCGGGATGTTTGATACCGATCTTGCTCCCGAAGAACTGACGCAAGTGAAGATGGGTAAGATTGTAAAGGAGAAATTTCCGAATTTGGACGACGAGGATCAGGAAGCTGTTCGACAACATGCCGTAGCTGCACTTAATATAATTCAGCAGGCAAAAAGAGTGATGACCGAGAGCGCAGGCGACTATGCACAAAACACTTTGCTCATCGATGGCGTACGGAAATTTGCTTTGTCCGTGAGGGAGCTCGACATCGACTTGATCGATCAAATCAATCCCTTTGGCGAAGCGTATGCGATCCTCGCCAAATCTATGAACGAAGAACGGCTCAAGGTTGTGGCAGGCGTGATTGCAGCCCGTCGAGGCAGTATGACGCTTGATGAGGCACGAGAGTGGGTGAAACGAGCCACGCGTTTCAAAGAGGATAAGGGCAGATTGCCTTCGATCACCGCGAGCGATCCATGGGAGAAGAAAATGGCGGAGGGCGTAGCATACCTACAACGGAGAGTGAAGGAGAGCAAGAATGCTTGAACACATTACCGACGAAGACTCCGAGTTACTTGAGGGGTTGGGAGTCGAAACCGCGTCTGAGGTGTCAGGCGGCCACTCCGTAAAGGAACAGCGAATCATCGCAGGCTTCGAGGAGATCGTCAAGTTTGTCGAAGAACACGGAAGGCAACCACAGCATGGAGAGGGCCGAGATATCTTCGAGCGTATTTACGCTGTTCGGCTTGATCAAATCAGAGCATCTTCGGAGTGCCGCGAAGCTTTGAAGGGTCAAGATTCACATGGACTTTTAGTTGCAGGAGATTATCTAAATGGAGAGCTTACGTATGAGGTTCTCTCCGACAAAGAACTTACCGAAGAAGAACTTCTTGCTTCGCTTGGTGCAGAACCACCTCCGGGTCACGACATCACCGAACTTGTGCATGTTCGCTCCCATGAAGAAATCAAAGCTGCCGAAGAGATCGCGCAGCGAACTCCGTGTAAAGACTTCGACAACTTTAAGCCAATCTTCGAAGCAGTGCAGCGTGAACTGGAGTCAGGCCACCGAAGAACTGCAAAATATAGAGACAATGCGGAAATCAACTCCGGTGATCTGTTCATTCTCGAGGGTCAGAAGTTGATTGTTGCTGAGATGGGCAATGCGTTTATCAGCGACTACGGTCGTCCCGATTGGAGGCTTCGAGTGGTGTATGATAACGCCACCGAGAGCGACCTGCTGATGCGTTCGCTCCAACGAGCATTGAATAGAGATACGGCCAGCCGTCGCATCTCCGTACCCGGTTTGGGGCCACTTTTTTCTGACGAAGAAGATGCCGACGATTCGAAGTCAGGGTTTATCTATGTACTCAGAAGCGAATCAACGCATCCTTTCGTAGTAGAGAACCGACTTGTACTTCACAAAATAGGTGTTACCGGTGGTGAAGTAAAGAAGCGTGTTGCGAATGCGAAGCATGACCCAACGTACCTCTTGGCAGATGTGGAAATTGTCGCGACCTATAAACTTGCGAATCTCAATCGGCAGGCGTTTGAAACGCTACTGCATAAATGCCTAAGTAGTGCTCGATTGGATTTAGAATTACAAGATCGCTTCGGTGCGAGCGTCGAGCCGAGGGAGTGGTTTCTCGTTCCACTGAATATCATCCACGAAGTAATTCAAAAAATCAAAGACGAAACGATTGGCGATTTCCGATACGACCCGGAAACAGCGCGTCTAACAAATATCCGGTAAGCGTTGCGATGCTTTTGTTCATCACCGAGGGTTTGTCCGAAGTATCTCCCGAAACGAAGACGTGTCGGTGCTTTCGCGAGAAGCAAGAAGCGAAGCGGAATGCCGCAACGCACGAGGCGGTGTGGGCGTCGTTAAATTGATGCGTTGACGCCGCTATGCCTTCATAGTCGCGATGCGCTTCTTTTCTTTCATCGTGAGATAGGTGACCGCAACGATGATCGTGATGAAAAAGATTACGTTGATAACCGTCGTCGTGATCCCAAATCCGCCAACTTTAGGATCAACGGTCAGCAGATCGCCGGTCGAAGCGCCGAGTGGCCTCGTTAGGATATAAGCAATCCAGAAGGACAACACATCCCCCATCCGGAGAAATCGGTTAGCCAAATAGACAATCGTGATCACACCGAGGAATAGTACCGCAGACCACGCGTAGCCGATTTTCATGCTCTCACTCAAAAGATCGCCAGCAGACGTCCCAAGCGCGAACGTAAAGAGAATCGTGGTCCAGTAAAAGATCTCGCGACGGGTTGTTGTGATCGAATGTACCGAAAGTGTTTTTTCACTCACAAACCAAAGAATGAAAGTCACGACGAGCGCAGCGCCAAAAATGATTGAGCTTGTCGCAAGGCTTATTCCTGCGTTGTCCGTAAGATTATCGGAGATTAAGGTACCCATCACGCTGATAACGACAACGACAAACCAGTATACTGCCGGCAAATACCTCCGTGTACGCAACTGAATGACAAGCGCGATAAGCAGCAGTACAGCCATAACATAGGATGTGTTGACCAATCCGAGACCTTGAGTTAGGTTCAGATAATCGGCCGCAGTCTCGCCGACCGTCGTCGCCAAAATCTTGATGATCCAGAACAGGATCGTGACTGCCGGCACCTTATTGAGCATCGCGCTCACCTTCTCATCGGTGTTTTGCTGCCTACCAATCGCTAATGGCTTTTGCATTATTTTCATTCTTACAAATATACCCCTTGTGGGGATACGCGGTTCATATTCAACTCGAGAGCGGAAGGATTCTTACTTTTCACTCGCGATAGGAGCAGCGTGAGTTCGATCAGCGGAAGGCCGGAGAATCTGCGTCAGGTAGTCGGCGCACCATGATGATTGTTTAGGCACAATCCAAGGCCGATAGTTGTTTTATGAGTCAACACATCGGTGACTCCTTCGCACGTACTAAAAGACCAACAGTAACTAAGTCTACCTTGAAGCATACCACTACGATTGACATTACTATCTATCGCACCATTCCACTATTCTCGGAATTGTCCGCCGATGAACTCAATGGAATCGTTGCCTTCTCTGCTGTAAAACATTTTAAGAAGAACGCTCACATTTTTTTGGAGGGAGATTCGTATTTAGGATTCTATGTTGTCCTTAAGGGGAGTGTGAAGGTGTATAAGGCAAACCAGGATGGAAAGGAGTTTGTCCTCCATCTTCTATACCCATACGCTTTGGTTGCAGACGTTCCCATGTTCGAAGGCGGCAAGTATCCGGCGCATGCCGCTGTGCTGGAAGCAACGACCCTCCTCTTCGTTCCGAAGAAGCAATTTCTCCAATTCCTTGGACGTTCGCCTTCGCTGATGCTCAAGATGTTGAGCGGATTTGCAAAAAAGATTCGCAGCCTCTCGCAGCAATTGGAGAATCTTACGCTGCATGATGTGAGTTGCAGGCTGGCCCGTCACCTCGTTGATCTGGTTGAAGAAGCAAAGGGAGAACGCCTTGCTCAACCGGTCGTCCGTCTGCATTCACCTAAATCGGTACTCGCCTCTCAGTTAGGAACGGTCAGTGAAACGCTCTACCGAACACTGAAAAAATTACAAGTCGATGGGATCATCAAGATGAAGGGTCGTACTACCACCGTGCTCGATTATAAACGGCTTCGAGCGCTGTCAGAATATCGCATTCTCCCATAAAAATTACGTTTTGTTGACTTAGGTCATAGTTTCCATATCTGAAACTCCATATTTTTGTACTGTAAGATTTATAAACGCCCACATAGAATGGAAGTACAGCAATTACACACAATCGCACGATTCGACCCCAGCAAGTTTGTTTACGTACCGTTGTACAACGGCATACGGACAAAGGCACTATTGCTCTGCCTTTCGTCGGGCCTAACTGTGCCTCCACACTCTCATCCTGGATTTGAGGTGACGTTACAACCCTTACGTGGCAAAGCAAATCTACCGTTACCGGATGGAACGACATTGCTACTTGAAGAAGGAATGTTCGTGACAGTGGATGGTGCTGTGTCATTTAACCCGTCGAATCCGTTCACCGAAGATTTTGAGATGGTTATCCATCTTGTTCGCACAACGTAACAATTCTCTTTTTTTTGAAAGGACACATACAATGACCGAAACCGAATTCAGCGCTGAGTTAGACATACGTCCGATTCCGCCACCGGAGAAGCATCCAACAATCTTTCGTCTTTTTGACAGCTTAGAAGTTGGTCAATCAATGCTTCTCATTAACGACCATAATCCGAAGCCGCTTTATTACCAATTTGGCTTCGAACGCATCGGAAAGTTTGAATGGAAGGATATCGAATCCGGGCCTGTTGAGTGGAGAGTTAGTATCACGAAGATTGCATAACGTAAGTGTTATCCTACGCTGTCCGGCCATTGTTGAATCTGATATTTCTACGTGACCTTTCTCACAACAGATAGATTAGTGGCAGCGGTAAATCCAGAAGAGGTGGCCGGACAGTTAGACTGCTGTGTTCCATCTAAAGCGGGCGGAACAAACATTTCACATGTTGCAAAAACAATATTCCAGCGCTAAGGTACTTGCCACATTTGGGGCAAGTTTCTGCGCACTAGTTTTTTTGCTGGTAACAGTGAATGTCTTCATTCGTAACACCGAAGGTCGAAGCGTAAATCCATGGGAGACCTTTCAGGAATCCGACACCACTCGGCAGGAGGGATTCACCCTTATGCAAGGTCACGGGTGCTTCCTGTGTCACCGCATGGATAACTTCGGCGGTGCGATCGGCCCAAAACTCAATGGAGTGAAAGAAAGAAAAACCCGCGAGCAACTCTTTGCCTGGATAAAATCACCGCGAAGCATTAAGCCGAACACGATCATGCCGGAATTCCACTTGCCCGATGAAGAGATACTCAAAATAATTAGCTATTTGGAGACCAAGCCATGATCACCGAAGATATGAAGGTTTCAGAGGTTCTGAAACTGTATCCAGAGACACTCGAAGTATTTCTGGAAGTCAGCCCTGCTTTTCAGAAACTCAAGAATCCCCTCTTGCGGAAAGTGCTTGCGCCTCGCGTGACTATTGCGCAAGCAGCGAAAATTGCCGACCTCGCGACTACTTCGCTGGTAACGGCGTTAAACATGGCATGTGGTTTAGTCAGTGGACCTACGATTTCTCAACCTGCATCAGCTTCATCGGATTTGTCAACAGCTCCCTCTGAACGGCCGCCTATCCTTGAGAATCTTGCCTCAGAAATGGTTTTTGTCGACGTTCGCGACGACATTAATCAGAATAAGGATCCTTTCAAGAAAATCATGACGGCTGTAAAGCAACTTCATGAGGGACAAGTAATGCATTTGGTGAATGTCTTTGAACCGGTGCCTCTCTATGATGTCCTCGCGCATCGCGGTTTGGCACATTGGTCGGAGCAGGTCGATGGTGATTGGCATATTTATTTTTATCCTGTCGGGCATGTAGGAGTCGTTGAAGAAATGGAGCCTACCTCGCCTCCGTTGACAGATCCTCACGGCGTAGCTGATAACATTATAGAACTGGATGTTTCGGGATTGGAACCTCCCGAACCGATGATGAAGATTCTAAGCGTACTTCCCACCCTACCCGAAGGGGCCACGCTTCGTGTGCACCATCATCGTGAGCCAAAAATGCTCTACCCGCATTTGTCGGAGCGCGGCTTTGAATGGACAACGACACAACTCGCCGATGGTAGTTACCGGATTCTCATTCACATGAAGGGAGACGACTGATGGATCTGCTTGGGACAAAAATGGCGCCGCCGTTTCGTATGGTGTCCAAATATTTTGTCACGGCAACATTTGCCTATGCAGTCTTGTGTATTTGTCTTGCTCTCAGCTGGAATGACATTCATGGTCACTTTTTTCAGCCACATCTCCTCAGTCTTACACACATCGGTACGCTTGCGTGGATAACGATGGTAATTTTTGGAGCTATGTTCCAACTCGTACCGGTCGTCTTGGAAGTTCCGCTCTGGAGCGCAAGGCTTGGACAGTGGCAGTTTTGGATCTATCTCACCGGAGTGATTGGTCTCACCTCCGGAATGTGGATGTTCCAAGTCGGATTGTACCTCGATATTTCTGCTGCCCTCGTTGCCATTGGCGGATATCTCTTCTTGTGGAACATGCTGCGTACAATGCTCACTGTTGAGAAATGGGATTTGACGGGATATTTTCTGTTGGCGGGTCTTCTCTATTTTTTCATCACGATCACGTTGGGATTGACGCTTGCAGTTAATTTCGGTCATCCTTTTATCAGTAGATCACACATTGACTTTCTCAAGATACATGCGCACTTCGGATTAGTGGGCTGGGTTTCTATGATTATCATGGGGGTCGCGATGAAACTCTTGCCCATGTTTGCCATCTCGCATACCTATAGTCTTCGACCGATGTGGTTTGCATTCTGGTGCGTCAACCTCGGCTTGCTTGGAACCATGGTCGAGGAGACGCTCGGAGGGCCTAACCTATTACTCATGATCTATGCAGGAGCGATCGGTGTTGGGCTACTATCGTACGTCATTCAGATCATCCTTGTACTGCGCGTGCGTCTACGCAAAGCGCTGGATGTTGCGATGAAACATGCCATTGTGTCCTTTACATTTTTGAGTGTTGCCGTTGTACTTGGCTATACACTTGTTTCTATTCCGTCCGAGAGTCCGTTGTACTCGCAACTTTCGCTAACTTACGGATTCATTGTACTTTTTGGTTTTATATCGTCACTGATCATCGGTGAATTGTATAAGATCATGCCATTCCTTATTTGGCTTAATAAATACTCTCCGCGTGCGGGGATCGCGGTTGTTCCGACAATGAAAGAGATGGTCAACGAGCGACTTGCAAAAGCAGAGTTCCTACTTACGACCGCGGGAGTCGTGATCGGCGCTATCGGACTAACCACCGAGCGTCAGATTGTGTTTGGTGTTGGAGCCGCGCTCCTTGCGACTGCTTCTGTATTGTTTGGATTTACAATTTTAGGGATCTATAGACGATGAATATATTCAAGCTTTCCGAAGGAGATATGAATCCGGAGTTCGCTGCGAAGCCCGTCAACCAAGACGATTTGAACTTGACAGGATCCATCGAGGAGGATCAGCTCAGTCAAGAGCGTGGACTCGTTCTCGAAACACTGCGTAGCATTTTGGATCCGGAATTGGGCATTAATGTCATAGATCTTGGATTAGTGTATGAACTCCGGGTTGAACCAAATGAGATCTATGTCAAAATGACAATGACGACTCCCGGGTGCCCGATGCACGGCAGCATTATTGAAGCAGTCGAGCGTGCATTAAAAATGTTTTTTCCACTCAAAACATCGAGTGTTGATCTGGTCTGGGAGCCACAATGGACGCCAGAGCGACTCTCGCCAGGAGCCAAGGAACAACTCGGGTTTCGTTGAAGCACAGACAATCTTCAAAATCGAATTTCTACCCTTATGAACAATTCCGCGGCACCGGTGAGCATTCAAGACTTCCTTGAACGAGACCACAATCGGCTTGATACATTGCTTGCCCAAGCGCTTAGCGATGACGGCACAATCGATCAAAGTAGCTTCGACGAATTCCGTAAGGGACTTCTCAAGCACATTGGTATAGAAGAGAAACTTATCTTCCTCTTTGTAGCGAAGCTCGGTAGTCCCGAACAACGAGAGATAGCAGCGACACTCCGAATTCAACACGGTGCGATAGCATCGCTTCTCGTTCTCGATCCTTCTCAGCAGTCCATTCGGGCACTGCGTGTGCTCCTGGCGGTTCATAATCCTATTGAAGAGGGTGATGGAGGTTTCTATGCTGCTTGCGAGCTACTCGCCTCTGATCAAGCGCCTCTTTTGCTCGAACAGATGGAGTCGATTCCGGAGGTGCCCGTTGCAATTCGCGCACAAACCACGCAGATCGTCGAGTCTGCAAAGCGCTCGCTGGTGCGTGCAGGTTTTCTGGCATCATTACTGGAGTGAATAGTGGTGAGGAGGCTTGGATGACACAGCACCATTACCTCACGTCGTGTACTCGATCCTTCTGCATCTCACTTCTTGGAAAGGGTAAGAACGGAGTATACACAACGCTACGTACAATATGATTCACTATCACTATAACAATTCCGAGTTGCTCTTCATCGGGATTAATCCTCACCCCGGATCCTTCGATCGCGGCGTTCCCTTCTCAAACAACAAACTATTTTGGTATCTACTAATGCGGGCAGGCCTGATTGAGGAAACAATGGACGATCTTAGAGATGACCAAGCGTTGAAGAGAATCTATTCGGATAAATTCAATACGGTCTATAAATTGGGCTTGATCAATGTTATTGAGAGACCCACTCGCGATATCACGCTGCTAAAAAAAGGAGAGGAAGCGCGGGGTAGAATGCAAATTCAGAAAATTATTAAAGCCCAAAAACCAAAAGTGGTTTGTTTCATTGGTAAGGTATCATACGAAAAATATATGGGCTCGAAGGATTTCACCTTCGGATGGCAAAATGACCTCTTCCATTCCAAGGCTTTCGTGATGCACTTTCCACTTCGTGGAAAAGCGGAGGTGAGAATTGATGAATTAAGAGAAGTAGCACAAATGACTGCACGTTCCTAACCATTCGCTCTTCAAAAGAACGCTTCGATGCACCTCCAAGTTGATATAGCGTGAGGGACATTTGCCATGCCATTTGATGTAATTGTCTATCTCGCTTAGATTAAAAGTAATCGCATCCGACATACGCACGTTCACACCACTACTGAATGTGAGCTCAAACATATCATGACAGAAAAGAAAAAGGTACCTCAGGAGCTCTTGTATACCATCGGACATTCCACACATCCGATCGACGAATTTGTAAACCTGCTTAAGATATATGGCATCAAACAATTAATCGATGTTCGGACTATCGCCAGGTCGCGGCATAATCCTCAGTTCAATGAAAAGAGATTGGCCACTCGATTGAAAAAATCGAAGATTCAATATTCGCATGATCGAGAGCTCGGAGGCTTGCGCCACGCAACAAAGGACTCCATAAATATGGGGTGGCGAAACGCGTCCTTCCGCGGCTATGCAGACTACATGCAAACAGACGAATTTGCCAGTGCGTTAAAAGATCTGATGGCAAAGGCAATAAAGAAGCCAAGCGTCATCATGTGCGCCGAAGCGCTCCCTTGGCGCTGTCATCGCTCTATGATTGCCGATGCGATGGTCAAGCAAAAATGGGAGGTGCGGCATATTATGTCGAAGACTTCAGCGTATGAGCATAAGCTAACCCCGTTTGCAAAAATGAGGAAGGGAAAACTTGCCTATCCGGCGATTAAGTTAATTGCAGAACCTGATAAACCTATGACCCACACCTTGACATTAGGAAGCTGTGTTAAAATACCGGATGGACGCATCGGGCGGGTTCGGAGCAAATCCAAAGGTGTATTTGAAATACGCGTTCGTAGGAAAACATCGAACAGCCACCAGTTCCTATCTTTCTCTGCCAAAGACATCCACGTTGTGCCCTGTCCGAAGGGTTGGATGAGTCCGGAGGGATACAATAGTTACCTTCGGAAAACATTAGCGAAAATGCGCCAGCGCGAGAAGGCAAACAAATAGCTATCGTATGATGATACAAGTCGCACACAAAGAGCGCCCGTCATCGAATCCACCAGTCGCTCTCCCTGAATACGTATTCAGCATTGCCTGAAATAAATTTCAAACATACATTCTACCTCACGGTTCTGTTCTACCTTCAGAATATGAGAATTGATGCGTCGCTTCGTCAAAGTCTTCGAGCTTCGGCAACGGTGCCTCACGATGATTCTCACATCCATGCTGAAGGTGCGCTGCGAATTCCGCGGTAAAGCTTTTTAGGATACTCAATTGAAGTTGTTGATGCTCGACAGGAAGGAAACAACGATTGCCTTGTGGAGCCATGACCGCTCCTGCTATAATTTGGTCAACAGTATCATCTTTACCTTCGCCGTCGATAAGCATTTTCAAATGGATTGTCGAACGATCCGTCCCTTGTTTGCACGCACTGCATTGGTTACAGGATTCAAGCCAAAGGAATCGAGAAAACGTGTGAGCCACTTTGACCATGCAGGTCGTGTTATCATAGACGATAAATCCACCGGAGCCAAGACCTGAACCAATCGCTTTCATGGAATCGAAATCGAGTGGTGTATCCAATTGCTCCGGTAGAATCACGGCATTCGATACTCCGGAAAAAACAGCCTTGATCGTTCGGCCTGCTAATGGGCCGCCGCCGTGTTTCATGAGTAGCTCGCGGAGCGTCGTTCCCAGCGGTAGTTCGTACACTCCCGGTTTCTGTACATCTCCGGAAACGGTAAAGACCATTGTGCCCGGAGAATTTTCGGTACCGGCTGTTCTGAACTCATCAGCACCATGCAGAACAATTCGTGGAATATTTGACAATGTCTCCGCATTATTCATGACTGCGGGATTGAGCTGCAGAGGATTGGTGACGAAAAGACCTTTAACATACGGAGGATACTCCGCTTCACGCGGCATCGCAAGCCCGCCTTCGATCACTTCCAGCAACGCTTTCTCCTCACCCAGCAAATAATCCTCGGGACCACGAACGATCGTGATCGGGATTGAGCCAAGCATTTGCGCTCCACTCATTTCCTGAAGTGCACGACTAAGCGCGGAATATTCTTTTTCAAAGCTACGCTTCATTCCGATGTACGCACCGCGCGCTCCGATGGCATGAGCACCTATCGCGATGCCTTCCAAAAGCTGATAGGGATTTCTCCGCATCAACATCCGATCTTTAAATGTTCCTGGTTCGCCTTCTGCTGCGTTGCAAACAAAGTATTTTACTGGACATGGATCATCTGTAACAGTCTTCCACTTCTTCCCTGTTGGAAACCCTGCACCACCTCTTCCGCGCAATCCCGAATTTACCACAGCGGTGATCAATTCTTCCTGTGTCATCCCAAGTGCCTTGTTCAAAGCGCTTCCTCCACCAGATGCGATGTATTCATCCAGACTGGCTATTGGTTTCAACGGTAAGAGTCCGAGCATTATACTATTCATTTTCATTCGGTAATTTGCGGTCCACTTTTGTGCAATCTATAGTCTGTACGAAGCGCTATGTGATAAGATTCATGCTACGAGTTTGCCGCACCAATCTAGTGTTTGATGGTAGCGGCTCGCATGGAGTCTCAGCATGTTTTACTTGAGCTAGACGGCATTCTCGCACGCTCCTCTTCGGCTCTGCTTTCGCTTGACCCCGTCGAGGCCCTTAACTGAAGTACTTTAGCTGAAGTAGTTTAATTGTATGCAAATTTATTTGCCGAGCAATTCCATAAGCACAATCGCCTCATTATGTACCTCGTCCTTGGCTCCATAAAGTAGGGAGACCGTTGGATATTTTGCCTTTGCTTCTTTTAGTATCAAGACCACTTCTTCATTCTGTTTCAGTTCGGCAAGATATTTTTTCTTAAAAGTCACCCACTTTTTAGGCTCGTGCCCAAACCATTTTCGTAGTTCAGTGCTCGGCGCAATCTCCTTGAGCCACAGATCCAAATGCGCTCTTTCTTTTGATATGCCTCTCGGCCACAACCGATCTACCAGGACGCGGTATCCATCCTTTTTATCGTAGGGTTCGTAAATACGCTTTAGATGTAGCATGGTGGTCGACTTCCGAAATTCTCACTCAACAAGTACTTGCCTGCGCTGGGCACGACAAATCTCGCCAACTCTGAAGTTTCACGATAGTCGTGTTCACTATCACGCACTTTATTTCAACCGCTCTCAAGCTGAGGTCAAATCATTATCAGCATCATTTTGAACGAACTTATCGACTTTAACGCGTGAGGATTATTTGCTGGGATGAGGATGATTTCTCCGGCACTCACTTCATACTTCTCGCCTGCTATTGTGACTTCGGTTTTACCTTCCATCACGTATACCAACGCATCGTAGGGAGAAGTATGCTCACTTAATCCCTCTCCTTCAGAAAACGCGAAGAGCGTAACTTTGCCTGTAGGTTTTTTTAGGATTTCTCTGCTTACGATTGTGCCATCCTGGTAATCTATTAGCGTATCGAGCTTCGTTGCTTGGGAAGCAACCAAGCCCTTTCTCCCCGCTTTTATATCTGATTCCATTTTAGTTTACTTTTAATTTTGATATTTGATTTGTAGCCGCAGAACATCACCAGATCCGGAATGGCTATATTAATATGACTCTCATTATAACAACTGCCTTGTATACTTCGTTTTATAGATTGCTCGACACGAGCCGCTTTTTTAGTTGAGAGATGTGCCACGTGACATTGATATCTTTGGGGCAGCACTCCACACAATTGAAAATTGTATGGCAACGCCAAATGCCATCGGGCGAATCCACCGCATCAAGATGTTGTTCCGCAGCGACGTCGCGTGAATCAAATACGAATCGGTATGCTTGTACAAACGCCGCTGGACCTAAGTAATTTTCGTTCGACCAGAGTGAGGGGCAGGAAGCAGTGCAGCAGCCACAGAGGATACACTTCGTCGCTTCCATTATCAGTTCCGCGTCGTCTGGTGATTGATAGCGTTCCAGCGTAGGCGGAAGTTCATCCGTGATAACATACGGTTTCAGCATTTCGTACTTACGAAAGAAAGCAGACATGTCCACTGCCAGGTCCTTGAGGATTGGGAGATACGGGAGTGGTTCAATTACAATCGGCTTTTCCGTATCGACATCTTTTAAGAGCACCTGGCACGCAAGACTATTCTTGCCGTTAATTAGCATAGCGTCCGAACCACACATGCCGTGCCCACATGCACGACGAAAGGTTAGTGAACCATCTAACTTCCATTTAATATCGTGCAATGCATCGAGGATCCGATAGGTAGGATCGAGATCTTCTAAAACATATTCTTTATAAGAAGGCTTTGCGTCTCTCTCCGGATCGAAGCGCAGTATTTTGAAAGTAGCATTCATAGTATTAGCTCTATCGAATATAAGTTTTGTTTACATTGATACTTCATTCCGTCGACACCAAATCATAGTGGCGGAATACTTCAGCTCGATAATTTAGACCATCGTAGAAATAGCAATTGTGTAAGCAATTGCTCACACTCTCATTCGAGACGATCCGTCTATATATAATTTCAAATATATTTGGGTTTAGATATTTGGCAGCAAATCGAAATATTCGTCGTCTTCATTCGTTCCGCCTTCGCCTTTGCCAAGATCTTTTTCGGATTCGATAAATTCAATCCGTTCGATCCATTTTACCATCTTGTATCCTAATTGATTCTCCACACGCAATCTCAACGGAGCACCATATTCCAAGCCAAGTGGTGCGCCATTCATTTCGTAGGCGAGCAGACACTCAGGCTTCAGAATGTTATCCATACTCTGCGTATCATAGTATGCACCGCCATAGAGACCTTCGCCATACGAATAAAAGGCAACGATCTTTGCCGATGGCATTGGCTTTACGAGAGCTACAAGTGCTTTCATCGGAAGTCCTTTCCATTCGGCGATGCCCGTCCAGCCTTGAATACAATGATGCATCGTGATATGCTCGTCCTTACCAAGTGCCTCCAATTCCACCAATGATAATTCGACAGGCCTTTCGACAAGCCCGCCAACTTTTAGTTTATAGCTCTTGAAATCCTCATCGGCCAATGCGATCCAATCTTTGCGTGTTGGCCGTTTGCCGTTCGGCCAAAAGTATGGTGAGATCTGATCCTTCGTGTAGCTCTCGTTTGGTGAGAGTTGGTTGAGCGTTGCGAGACGTAGCGGCTGAGAAACTGACTTTTGGATATGCTGCAAAAGGCGTGGAAACTTCCATGAAGTATAGTGAGCAACCACCCAAGAGAGAAGCACCAGCGCAATGCCGATGAAGCCGAGCATCATGCCTAAGACTCCCAGATCATCCGTCCCAAGCACGATATGGTTCATGTTTCGCGCAAAGCCGGTCACTGCTACAAGTGTAACGTGTATGATGATAAACGGAATATAACTAACGAGCACAAGAAAGTGAATCGAGCGCGCTGACTGTCTGCCGCCAAAAATTCGTGCGTAACGTGGAAATCTATTTGCTAATGCTGGCGCCATGGCAATCCCGGTTAGGATGGAGAGTGGACCAAAAATAAATACCACACTGAAATAGGCTACTTGCTGTAAGGCGTTGTAACTATAAAAACCATTCGGTTCCGGCGGCAAATGGAAGTTCGCGTACAGCACGAACGTACTCCATGCTTGCGTGAGCGTTAGCCAGGAAGTCGGTACGATTCGTTTCCATTGATCTGTAACGAACAACATCGACACAAAGCCCAGACCCGTGAGGATGAATCCATACACATCGATGAAATGCCACGATCGCGCGACTCCCACGGTGTGCCGATAACCGGGTAAACCGAAGACTGGAGAGATATATCGTGCATCATCTTTCGCAGTCCAAACGCGATCGGTAGGGACTTTGAGTGGAGTAAAACGAATCCACTCCGTCCCAGGCGTACAGTTGTCATTAAAATATAGTCGCGGATGATCCATCAAAATCGAAAGACCGCTGCGAATCAGCATCATCAAGAAGAGGAAATTAAAGAAGTGTGCATAGCGAATCCAAAATGGAAAGCCATATGGACTCGTGGCGGTAGCTTCTGTGATATTAGGGCTACCTGCGATCAAAGGCAAACCGAAAATCGAAGCCTGTACCCAAGCGATAGTGAGGAGTAGGAGTATTGGCACAACCAGCCATAAGATAAGTGATGGCCGAATCCAAATGCGAAATCTTCGATCCGCTGGGTAATGAACTGCTTTATGGGCAGCATCAAAGGAAATCATACAATTCTACAAATAAAAAAACTTACCAGAACTTGACCAATTCTGAGATCGCTATTGACGAGGTAGACAGCCATTTATTAACCGTTCGCCTATCTAACGAGTGTCCGATCGGTGTCTCGTTGTCGACGCTCCACATTCTCGAGTGATGCGTCAGGTTCGCAACGCTATCTCTTCGATAGTCGCTCGGATTGTACTGTTACGAATACCGTACTCGGTTTTTTCACTGTGAGACAACTCGATCACAGTCGTATCGTAACTTCATGATGGCTCCGAGATCCATAACATCGTAGAGCACAGGTTCCATTACCATCGTATCACAGTTATCTCCAGCTGAGAGCAGGCATGACTATTATACGGGATTTAGACTCTCCAGCTATGGGATAGGAATATGTGAACACGTTTCCCTGTTGAATAAATATGTCTAACTTTCCTTTCCCAAAAGAGCATGGAGCATACGTTGTCTTGATCGCGGCGTGGCTGCTTGGAATCATCTTTGCGCCATGTCTTGATATGATAGGAGTTGTGCTTACCTTCTCGCTCTCTGTTTCGCTTTTCCTTTTGCAGGGGCCGCTGCGCAAATTTCTTCGCTACCGGAATGCAAAAAAAAATACGTTCGATCTGCCGACACTAATTCTATCCGCGATTGGAATACTAAGTGGCCTGTTGCTGGGAATTCATTCACCTCATAGCATTCTTCTTGCCATTCCGCTCTTGCCTATTGCGTTTCTCTACCTCCTCTTTCTGAAAAAGCGGAGCACTCCGACGCAACTGTCGTTGATCGGTTTCACTGGATTATCTCTGGCAGTACCCTTAGTCATGCTTTCATCGAACTGCACGGTGAGCATTGGAATCCTATTTAGTGTGTGGCTCTTCGCAACTCTATTCTTTTGCAGCTCAGTTTTTTGTGTGGAAGTTCGCCTTTCCGGAAAGCCTGCTATTGGGCGTGCGCTACTCTATCATTTTGGAGCGCTTGGAATCGTGGTGGGATGTGTAGTACTTGGAAAGCTTCCTTATACCGCGATTATCGTTATGAGTATTGCGCTCGCACGGATACTACTCATTTCGATATACCACGAAGTATATAGGAAGCTTCCACTTAAATACATCGGAATTCTGGAATCGATCGTCGCACTACTTGGAGTGCTCACATCCGCCGTTCCATCCATCTTCTATTCGTGAAGGGAACGACGAATTCTTTCCGATGACACTCACACTTGCGTGAGCATATTTTTGAAACATCGAATACTGGCTGTCGCTGCTACGAATGACTGAGTCGGATCGCCATGACTGCTATCTTTCAATCCGCTGCGTGCACTGACACGGATTGTCCTTTCCACCGACTGTCATATATTTGTGACACGCCTTGTCACCGAAATAAGTCTGCCGTATGAAAAATCCAGCTAAAACGAATAGAACTGTCCCGGCGATAATCCCAACGAATTTCAGATTGAGTTTATTTAGCATGTTCATCTCCTTACGATACCGTTGGAATCGATAGCGGATGCGAACTTTGTTTTGAAATCTTTTAGATGCAAGACAGGTCTCACCTCAGGCGAGAGCGATTGCACGTAAGCTACAAGCGCCCAGCGTTCATCTTCTGATTTGAAGACATCCTTGAATGAAGGCATCGGTGTTCCATCGAGGCCGCCATTGAATGTTCGGTAGATATCTTGTGACGAGTGCCCGTTCTTGAACTGCCATTTATAGGTAAGGTCTGTGGGCTTGATCGTATTATCCCAAGTGTCCTTGAGTGTGCTCGCAGAAGGTCCATTACCGTCTCCACTCTCACCATGACATTTTGCACACTGCATTTGCGCGTATACTAGCTTACCCTGCCCGACCATCGAAGTTAGGTTTCCTGGTACCGCTGGTATAGAAAGCATCGCCGGCTCTTTCTTGGCATTCCACGCTTCTAGGAATCTCGGCGAGAATGTGACAACATACACTGCGAGATTGTGAATGTCTTCCTTCGTGAGAAACTCTCCCCAGGCCGGCATTGTCCCACCGTTGATTCCTACACGGATGATGTGCTCAAGATCGCCGATTGTTGGGAAGGCGCCACCCACGGTTGAACGGAATTTATAGATTCCAAGTCGGAAATCACGCGGCTTGACTTCAAAGCTCGCCGCAAGAAATCCTTTCCCATCACCTGAAACTCCATGACAAGGAGTACACTGTTTCCGATAAAGTTCTTGTCCTGCTTTTGCGGCAGCAAATTCGCGCATGTGCGCAGGTAGTTCCGGAAGCGGTGGGTTCGGATTATACTTCACGGCCTTTGCGACTCCTGGTTTCGTCATCCATTTACTTGTATCATCAAGGAGAAGCATCCCGCGTAAGCTGGCGTTCAGCTTATTCTTTGCCCATCCCGACATCGATGCGAATCCCGGACCGTAGAGATCATACATTTGGAAGAATTGAAATGCCTTCGCATCGGTCAGTACTTCGCGTACTTCATGATAATAACGCTCGAAACTATACTCAAAGGCGACACCCTGTCCGCCAATCAGATAAATCTTTTCTCTAACAGGATCAACAACGGATGCTTGATGAAATAAATAGCGATAATATGAGCTGTTTGGACCTCCAGAATACTCCAAAAAATCTACCCATCCACCAGGCGAGGCTGTATCCATTTCGGCAAGCCTGTCTTTGACATTGATGCCATACGTTCCGCCGTATTTTTCGAAGAACTCAGGAAATTGTGTATCCTTCCATTCATGTTCTCCGATCGTGTGACCGATCGTAAAGCCAAAGCTTGCAAGTGTGTGAGTTTCCCAACGTGAACCGGGCGCCCAATGAAAAATGATGCCTCCTTTTGGTCCGTCCCATTCAGTACCGCCATAGGCTTCGACCTGATGCTCGGCCAATTTATTATTGACGCACCAAAACACGAAGTCGAGCCATCGCGGATCGCCAGGAACGAGGGTCAGCGTCTCGCTATTGAGATCATGATCAGGATTGTAGCTCGTCCTAATACCCGCCGAACGCTTCGCCCATTCCGCCTTATCCCACGCAAATCCGCTGATGTGCTTATATTTCGATGTACCTTCATTCTGTCCCAGAAGATACGCCCCTATGCCAACGATAATTATGGCAAGAATACTTACGAGAAGCGTAAGATTTAGTCGTGATTTTCTTTCAGCAGTCATAATTTCTTACTGGGTAATGCAAATTAGTAGTTTTATCCGATTCTGCAAACGTCGTTTAACGAGGTTCAAGGATTGTGCCAACATCTTGATTGAGCTCTTTTTCCAGCTTTATCGCTTTTGGGAATAAAATTACATTCTCTAAAAACACGTGCTTATGAAGGTCTTTTTCGAAGGCATCCAGTTCCTGATACAAGAGCTTCATTGTGGTGCAAGCATCTTCCGGAGGGGTAAAATCATCAAGCAATGAGCGGATGTGTGCAAGTTCTTCTCCGACAATTTCATGCTCATCGAGCATGACTGCAATCGGTGAGGCAACACTTCCAAACGGTGCACTAGGAGACTCAATCCCTGACGAGCGGGCTCCGGCGAGTGCTTTGATGAACGGGAATAACACCTTCTCTTCGCGCAACATGTGATTCTCGAGGGCGCTCGCTGAATTATGAAATATTGCCTCTGCTTGCAGTACTTCCGGATGCCTATC
>JBDTCS010000344.1:0-2097 GCA_039923455.1 Kapaibacterium sp. (SeqCode)
CAAACCGAAAAAATTTTACACGTGGATCGAATCAGGCATGGAAGTTTTTTCTCACGAATCGCACGTGCTCACGGTGGTACCACAGACTACACGAGGTAACTCGGCAGCGAGTTTGATATTAAATGAACCCGCGATCTTGGAACTTACGCTCCCCTCACCAGGCACGTCGGGCGCAATCATGGTACGACTTTCCGCAGTAAGAACGCTTGACACATCCGAGCGTACCCTTCCCACCGCCGAAGTTACCGATGCGAATTCCTTGCGTCAATGGACCGCTACAACATTTCGATTTAGAATTCAAGGACTCGGTGAGTTGACGGGTGAATCAAGTGTGCTCGCGACGCTCACGATCAAACGCAGAACCCGAATGCCATCAACGCTAAGCATGTTGATACCATCAAGCTACTCCAAACAACTCGAGCAACTTCGCACTGCTCCTTATGCAACGCTGGAATATTTGAACGCACTCGGCGACGTGCTTTACAAAGTGGATTTCAAAGGTTTGCACTTGTTCCCTATCGCAGACGACACATCCGAAAAGCACGAGCGGATCAAGGCAAGCTTCTATTGGGATCGAGCCTCTGTGAATTTTTCTCCCATGGCATACGGGCATTGATCCGCTCTTTGAGAATTCGCAAATGGACATAAAAAAGCCGCTTCTTCCCATAAAGCGGCTTTGAGAGCTCGAGGGCAGCCCATCTCTGGAATGCAACCGGCCCGACCCCACACATACTCGTTCGGATCCTACCCCGAACAGGCTGGGTATGGAGGTACACGGCAAATTATAACAATTCTCTTGCCAGAAAGAAAATGCCCGAAAACAGGCGAATTTGGCATGTACTCTATTCAAGTAGGTGTCCAAAGTTGGGATTTTGAGGATTTCGAAGGCCATTTTCGGACGACAGCGGAAGATCCAAAGTGCTCGTCTATTCCAAGAAGCACGGCATTCCAGGTGCGATTTTATCAGAGAGGTTTGGAGTACTCGATCAACTTTTCGGGTGACAATCGTTGCGACAACGAAAAACTATTTTGCACACTACTATCGAATTCAGAATATTTTCGATGGGTGCCTATGAAAGTTTTCCCCCACACTGAAACACGGCGAAGCATTTACTCGTTTAAAGAAAAGGAATACACGCGAAAGGAATCTGTTCCACTCGAACACTCGTCCAGTTTTTTTCGCCAAGCTTCTACTCCGAAAACCTTTACGTTTTCCTCTTCTTCGAAAGTTTCAACCGTTTCCCAAAAAAACACATTATTGCGCTATGCAACTTTCCGTCGGGCCCTATTCCGTTTCTGTCTCGCGAAATTCCGAATCGAAACCGAGCGCTATCCCACCGCTGATTGCAAGCGGTACGAATCCCGGACTCTCGAGATATTATTACAATGCGTATGATGCGCCGCGCACAAATCTGCTTTTCATTCGTGAGACGGTGAGTGCATGTATGTATGCTCGCAGCGAAGCGATCAGTCGCGGAGTGTTGCATGCATCGAGAGCAACGCGAAGCACTTTAGGTGTGCAATCTCGCGTGCAACTCGTGCCCGAGCATCCGCTTGAGCGATTGCTCGAATGCCCGAATCCACTAATCGATATGAGCGATCTGCTTGCGCTTTCGAGTCAGTGGTTGGATGCGACGGGCAACGCGATCATTCTAAAAGTGCGCAACATCGCGGGTGAGGTCTGCGAACTTTGGCCGGTGCCTGCGCTCAGTTTTCAGATCGAGAAAGGCGATGACGAACTTCCGCTTACCTACATTTTTCAACCGACGAACACGAAGATCGCTGCTGAAGATATCATTCACATTCGTCGCTCCGATCTGCGCACTGCCCCGTTTTATGGTCATGCAATACTTAGCGACATTCTTGAAACTGCAAAAGCGGATTCTGCGATTCGTCTTTTTCAGGAGCGCTATTTCGAGAATGATGCGGTGCCTCGTGCGGTGCTCAAGTGGCCACAAGGTTCGTTTCTGACGCAAGCGCAGATGGACGATGTTCGTAATCGTTGGGAAGATCGTTACGGCGGACCGAGCAACGGCGGCAAGATCGCGATACTTCCCGATGGTGGTGATCTGCAAGTACTTTCGAGCGGCACGAAGG
>JBDTCS010000345.1:0-9473 GCA_039923455.1 Kapaibacterium sp. (SeqCode)
GGCCGATCAGCACGACATCCTTCGTTCCACCATCGTAGGTCACCGTCATTTTGCCAACGTGCAATCCATTTGCGCTGTGCGTCTGTGGCGAGAACGTGACGGAATAAAAATCTTTTGCAGTGGGAGCCATCGTTCGAGCGGTCTGATTTCCGCTGATCGTGAAATCAGCGGGATCACTGTTTGCAAACGTGGTGAGCAAGAGATCGGCTTCACCGACATTGCTGAGTGTGTCATAGAGTGTTCGAGAATCTTTTACGACGAGCGTTCCGAAATCAAGTGTGTCAGCCGAAAAGAATGGAACACCAAGCGCACCCCGACCTTTTGCATAAAACGTAATCGTCGTATTGTTTGATAGTGCACAATCAATTCGGACAATAACCTTTCCGACAACAAGCGGTGCGAACGTAATCGAAAGATTGCTCACCGATGCAGGAAACAAGTCGAACGGAGTAGCACCCGCACTCATACCAACGGTGGATGAAGTGACGGTAGCAGTACGTAATGTTGTCGAGCTATCTCCCACATTCTTGATCGCTTCGTTCAAGCTTGCGTTTGCACCAACGCGGACGATGCCGAAATCGAGTGTGTCGGGTGAACTGAGTATCTTCGCACCACGCCCATCTCCAAGGAGTACGATGATCCTGTCGCGATCTTTCGGTTGTGCGTTGGCCGAATAAATATGCATATCTGCGCGATAGCTACCTTTCGATTGTGGAGCGAAGCTAACAGAAAGCTGATCGGTCTGATACTCGGTGAGCGTGAATGGGCCTATGCCGTGCGAGCCGGTGAATGTAAATTCCGGTGCGCCGACAATGCGAATGCTGTCCACCTTTAAGGCGTCTTCGCCGAAGGCTTCCGTCGAATCGGTCAGCGATTTCGAATAGATGAATCCGACGGTTCCGAAATCGAGCGTATCACTTTTGATCGCGATAGCCGGTGAACGCTGCGAGACTTCTACAAGTATCGAGTCGTGATTGTCGCTGTAATAGGAACTCGGCGGATCGGTGCGATCGAAGATTCGAAACGAGAGCGCTGCACCGCGACTCAGCACTGTTGCGTCGTAGAGATGATTCTTTTGTTGACCCGATAGATAGGGCACGACAGTTGGTGGTTGAAACCACGCTTCTGTCGAGCCATCATAGACGATCCGAAGTCCTGCTTTCGGAAAGAGATCGTTCGGCGCTATCCAACTGCCGGCCGTCTTGTAAAAATAGTACATCGCGTCAGCGCTATCACCTTGATTTGATGTGACGCATACTCCCGTCGCACGAACGTGATAATTAGCACCGATCGGAATCTGCGCAAGTGGAAAAGGAATCAGCACTCCCGTGTTCGAAGGGATCTGATGCGCTTCACGAGGCGTCAGTTTTTGCCAAGGCTGCGCATGCAGTGCGTTCGCGCTGAGCAAGAAAAGAAGCACTACGAGCAAGCGCTTTGGGGAGTGCAGATTCATAATTGATTTTGTAGAGATAGTATATGTGTCTAAGATAAACAGGAAAATGTGAGGTTTGTTCATTCTGACATCTGCCCAAAATATGGGGAAATTCCTCAAATTTCGATACATGGGTTCGTTGGACCTGAATCCGAATACCCGAATGCCTCTTTATTTATTCTGTAAGGTTATCCAAGATTGATCCGCAACTTCCCAAATGGACAGTATTTATTTTCGCACAAAGGGTGCAGGAGTTCGGTTTAGAGTTCGTGTTCCACTTGTCCCAAATGCCATGAAGAGATCCCCCACTGCACTTTTTGTTTTTCTGCTTTTGCTTTCGGTATATATTCCGGCGAGGGCAACTGCACCTGCTGAGCTCCCGCGTGTTTACATGCGAACGGAGTATGCCTTGCCACTTAACGGAAATACCTTTCGGCCACAGAACTCAGCCGATTTTCAAACTGCGCTGAACACGTGTCATCTTGGTGATGTGATCGAATTGCGGGCGGGTGTTCTCTATCAAGGCCCGTTCACACTTCCCAACAAAACGGTAGGTATGGGTTGGATCTACATTGTTTCAAGCGCGCTTGCCCAGCTTCCCGGGCAATGCACTCGTGTATCACCGAGCGATGCAGTCAATATGCCGAAGATCACGGTTCTCGCCGGTGCAGGTGGTGCTGTGCAAACTGTTTCTGGGGCGCATCATTTTCGATTTGTCGGAATCGAGTTTAGACCGGTGACAGGAAATTACGTCTACAACATTGTTCAGATCGGCAATGGCGAAACTACGGAAGCCGCGCTTCCGAATAATATCGTACTCGATCGGTGCTATGTGCACGGTGATTCGAGTGCCGGTAGCAGGCGTGGCGTCATGATGAACGGTGCTGCGATAGCGGTGATAGATAGCTATGTCTCGGATTGCAAGGAAGTTGGGGCCGATAGTCAAGCGCTCGGAGGATGGTCGATGACAGGTCCCATCAAGATCGTCGATAATTATCTTGAAGGCGCTGGGGAAAATGTAATCTTCGGAGGTGCTGACCCATCGATTCCCAATGCGGTGGCTTCGGATATCGAGATCCGGTGCAACACATTCTTCAAGCCACTCAAGTGGATGAAGGAGAATTGGGTAATAAAAAATCTTCTGGAGTTTAAGAATGCACAACGCGTGCTCGTCGAGGGAAATCATTTCGAAAACTGCTGGCCGAGTGGGCAGAACGGCTTCTGCCTATTGCTTACGCCACGCAATCAAAACAACACCGCTCCGTGGTCGGTCGTGCAAGATATTACGATTCGGCGAAATGTCTTCGTGAATATCGCGCAAGGGATCAACATGTCCGGCTTCGATGCGCCGAACAAAAGTCAGCGAACTTCGCGCGTACGCATTCAAGATAATCTGATACGTTCTGTTTATATGTTGAACAGTGACGGTCGACTCTTTCAGGTTCTAAACGGATTACTCGACGTTGTCATCGATCACAATACCGGTTTTTGCTCGAATGCGTATCTCGTCGCCGATGGTGCATCGCCGAGGATCGATTCGTTTGTGTTCACCAACAATATCGTCTCGCATGCAAACTACGGATTCATCGGCACTGGGACGGCGTATGCGAACACAACGCTCGCAGCGTTCTTCACTCCCAACTGGACTGTTTCGCATAACGTCGATTTTGGTGGTTCGCCGATGAATTATCCGCCGGGAAGTTTTTTCCCCGCAACGATCGCGGGAGTTGGCTTCATAGATACTGCTGCCGGAAATTTCCGACTTAGTGCTTCCAGTCCATACAAGAATGCAGCGGCCGATGGAAGCGATCTTGGTGCCAATATGGATTCGATTGCGAAAGCAAGCACATACATTTGTGATAGCCTCACCGCGTCGGTACACACCAGCGCAAGGGTTGCATCGATTGAGCTCTATCCTTCTCCGGCAGATAGATCTTTCACTATTGGCCGCGAGGCATCCGATCACACTGTGGCGAGCATAGCAATTCTCGATGCACTTGGTCGCGAGATTTACTCACGGCCCTGGGTGAAGGCCACCGAGATTATAAACTGCGATGCCTTCCGAAGCGGTATGTATGCGGTGCAAGTTCGGACCACGAAGGGCGTTGGCATGACTAAACTCCTCGTTCGACATTAAGTAGCGTTCCAGTTTGCGGCAGGCGAAGCTGGTTCGGAGTTATTTTTGCTAAAAGCTCAACTTGAGCAAACACAACATACAATCTGCATGAATCTAATTTTGTTTGGGCCACCGGGAGTTGGTAAGGGGACACAAGCGGCACATTTGACGGCCAAGTATGGCTTGCGTCACATTTCGACCGGAGATATTTTGCGTGCTGCCATTGCGGCCGGCTCACCGCTTGGCAAACTTGCGAAGCAACACGTCGAATCTGGTGGACTGGTGCCGGATGACGTGATCATCGGTCTCGTCGGTGAAGTGCTCAAAGAAGCGACCGAGCACAAGGGTTTTTTGCTTGATGGATTTCCCCGAACAGTAGAGCAGGCAAAGGCGCTCGAAGTGCTCTTCGCAGAACTCGGTGTTGGCAATCTTCATATCCTAATGCTCGAAGCTCCGGAAGAAGAGTTGATCAAGCGAATGGTGAAGCGCGGATTAGAATCGGGGCGTAAAGACGACACGGAAGAAACGATTCGTCATCGGTTGAATGTGTACCTCGAGCAAACGCAGCCCGTGAAAGCATTTTATGACGAGAAGCGCGGTGTGACGGTCGTAGATGGTTTGGGCACGGTCGAAGAGATTACTGCGAGATTGGTAGATCAGCTTGCATAGGCCGCAGACTGACTTCGTGCAAGGTATAGTACTCAACAAAAAGCCCACTCTTTTTCAAGAGTGGGCTTTTACATTCTTGTCCAAATACGCTGGCTTAGTGGACCACGTTGAGATGCTCTGTCAGTGACCGAGTCGGAGTCTCCAGTCGAACGATGTAGTGTCCGTTTGCGAGCTTCGCAGAAGCAAAAGATAGCGAAGTGCTTCCGGCATGCAGCGTGCCATCGACAAGCGTCAAGACAAGCCTTCCGAGATCATCCGTGATCGTTACGCGAGCGTGCTCAGCTTTGGCAAGCCCGATCTCGATCGCTCCTTTTTGATTAGCAGGATTCGGCGAAAGCGTCAGCGAATACATATCAGCTCTTGCACCCTCAACGCCAACAACTGATCTGTTCATTTTTTCGACATCGAACCACACGCTGGAATATTTGATCTGATTGATCGAAGCAGTGAAGAGATGCGCTGCAGGGCTACCATCCGGTGTTGCGATGATCACTTCGTCGGTCCTCTGTCCCATACTATCAAGCGGGAAGATGACGACGCTATCAAAGTTGGATCGGAGTGAGATCTTAACGCTTGCTGCACTGAGCAACATCGGCGCAGTACCCCAACTCTTGCCAAAACTATTCCCGTCCGCCGCCCACACCAACCCGGAATTCTGTGATCGCGTGGAGATAGTCAGTAGCGCATGTGCAGCTCGTTCGAGTGCGCTTGTATCCATGCTGACATAGTAAAGATTCATCAGATCACCACCATTATCCACTCTCGAAAATGTCATCCCTGAAAGCACCGTGCTATCGCGTCCAAAGAATCCGGCAGCACCGTTGACGTGCGGAGCATTGATCGTGAAGAGACCATCGGTTTGATCCCAGATAAGTTCTTCGGTATCAGAATGTTTGGAAGCGGTATCGGCGAGGTATGGATACTCTGCCGCAATTTTATGCGTAGGCTGATCGAATTTCTGACGGAATTCAAATTGGGTATAGACATTTCCATCGAGTCCGCCTTCGACACCATACTGTCCATAGCCACGAATCGGTGATAGCCAGACATCATCGGCGTCGTGCACTAATGCTTCATAGACTCCCGCTTTTTTGACAAGCGCCTCACGGAATAACTTGCTCGCGGTCGGTGCGAGTGCCATCATGGCAGAATTCATCGCTGTCGTGTTCACACTTGTTGCATCGACGAATGGATTCTGAATATGATCGGAGAAAATATCCTCGCGGCGATAGGCATACGGCGTCACGAAAACACCATCCCAATCTTGATACGCAGCATAAGCCGGCAGCAATAGCATTAGCTCCGAAATATTTTGATTCACGGATGGCGAGGAGTAGTTCATGAAGAATGGCTTTCCCTCCACTGCCGCCGGAGCAATGTAATAACCGGTGTTTCCACCGTACGTGCTTTTTGTCATCGAATTGTTATCGATGTACCACGCGGTATCGGCATAGTGACCGTTACGATTGCTACGGAGGTAATCCCATCCGGTGTGTCCTTGCGTCATTTCGCCAAGTCCATTCTTATAGGTATCGTAGGGATTGATCCAGTAATTCGTTTGCGAGAAATTCACGAGGCCCTTGATCTTGAGCGTGTCGCGCAATAGCGCATACATTCCACTATAATACTTTACCTCAAGCGTGGCAAGGAATTGCATCTGATCTCTCGTGCGCTGCAAAGGAAACGCCCCGAGCACGTCCGGCTGCAAGCGAACGATCGAATAATTATTCATCGATTCACCACCGACGAGACCGATCTCAGACTTATGCCGAAGTGCAAATGCATCGAGCCACACATCTCCAAGTTCGCTGCCTAAATAAAGTCGAAGGAGCTGTGTGCCGGTGGCGGTGCAACGGAACGTGTAGGTGTATTTTTTCCACGCTGTATCAATCGTGATCGACTGCGTGAGCGAAGTTCCATACGAGGGCGTACTATACATATAGAGCGCGACCATTCGCTTTGTGGCACCCGGACGCTTTATGTCGTAGGGCATCTTTGCCCAGAACGAAACTTCATACAAAGAATCTCTACTGGCGATCGTGCTCAAGCCATAATTCGAGACGTAAATATCGCCGATCGATGGAGAAGTGGTCAGTTGTGTGATACGTACCTTCTTGTATGTCAGCGAATCGATACCACCATCGGCATCCACCCAGCTTGATTTCGCACCACTACCGGAAAAGAACGACCACGCCGGCGCGCTCGGATCCTCGAAACTTCCGTTCTCGAGTAAATTGCGAGTGGTGAATTGTCCTGCTCCAACCCACGCTGCGTTCAGCGCACCATCGTTAGCATATTTATTGCGAAGAAATAGTGTATAAGCGGTATCCAACTGTTTGCTCATCAGATAGCTCACAGTATAGAGGCCGCGATTGAGCGCATTGTTCGTGTCGATATAATTCAACCGCTTCAGCGTCCAATAAAAATAAGGTGTGACTTCGGTTGAAATCTCGGTCACTGCCAGCGACGGATCGTTGCCAAGTGCAAGCCCCGTAAGCGGGCTCACATGACCAAAAAGTTTTTTTGCCCAAAGGTGTTCCAGATTTGCTGCGGCCGGTTCGAGAAAACGGGCGAAATAGTAGTAGGTATTGATCGAATCGGGAGTAGGCACACCATCCGCGAGCGTCCACATGTGGTAGCTGCTAAGATTGAGCACGGTATAAATGCCTGCTTTCTTGAATTCATAAAGTAGCGTATCAAGCCTGGAAAAGTTAGCTAGGTTCAGATTATACGTTGTCGGATAGACGGCACCGAGCGAATCATAAACCTTGATCAGCGTAGCATCTTCCCAACCATAATAATCATTGTAGAGAAGTCGGACGGCATTGAACCCGAGTTTGCGCAAGCGCTGAGCCATAATGTGTGCTTGCTCACCTGTGATAAATTGCGCGGTCCAAGAAATTTCTGTACCGAAAAATCTCAAGCGTGTGCCATCAGCTGCCTGAAAATGTCCATCCTTGGTGCCGGTTAGTGCGCCATGAGCGCCAGACATCATCGTATCGGTCTGCGGTAAATAAGCGGAGTGCGTCGTATCGGTCGAAGGAAGCGAGAAGGGTATCGGATGCAGGATCGGCTGCGCAAAAAGTGGCGTGCCGAAAGCACCCAGTGAGAGAACAGCGAGCGAGATCAAAAGAAAAAATCCATTCAATCGACGAAGTGGGATCAAGGTCATAGAGCGTATCGTCCGTTATTTCACAATGTTCAAATGTAGGGTCACAACATCCCTTGGCGTGGTTAACCGTATTAGATAATGCCCATTTGCCAACTTTGGTGCTTGTATCGATAGTGAATGTTCACCGGCGGCTTGAGAAGTCCCTTTGAGGAGCGAAGTAATACGGCCAAGATCGTCGATTAATTTCACGCTAACAGATTCGGATTGTGACAGCGAATACTTCAAAATTGTGGCCTCCCGGGCCGGATTCTGCGATAGGGAAGCTTGCAAGCTGCTCGGCAAAGACGATGCAATGCCGTTATTCGGAAGTGCATCTTTCATGACTACACGATACCAGACGCTCGGGGTGACCAATTGGTCCACGATGATCGAGCTCGTTCCGTCGGCATTGCGAATTGCGATCATCGGGTTGCCCGGGTTCAACCCGCGATTATCGAGCGGGTAAAGGATGACGCTATCGTGTTGAGTCTTGAACTGAAAAAGTACTTTTGCAGCCGAGAGAAGCGTCGGCGTAGTCCCCCAGTTTTTTCCAAAGCCAAGTGAATCCACCCATACTAATCCTGAATTTTGTGATCGCGTTGAGATAGTAAGGAGTGCTTCTTTCGATGCTGATAGTATGTTGGTGTCTGTCGGCAATAGATAAAATGTGAGGAGATCACGGCTTGCGTCGAGCCTTGCGAATTGAAGCCCGGGTAATTTTGCGGTATCGCTTCCAAAAAATCCGGCAGCTCCGATGACGGAGCTCGAAGCGATCGTAAACAATCCATTTGTTTCATCCCAAACCAGTTCACCGGAATCCGAGTGTTTCACCGAAGTATCCGGCTGAAATGCATACTCTGCCGCAACCTTGTGCTTTGCATCATTGAACTGCTGACGAAGTTTTAGTAAGCTGAACACATTGTTATCAAGCCCACCATCGACACCAAAACTACCTCTCGAAGTCGAGAAGACGGGCGTGAGCCAAACATCATCGGGATCGTGCGCAATAATATCACTCTGGCCGGACACCGAGACTAATCCGTTACGAAATATTGCACTTGCCGTTGGAGCCAGAGCGAGCATTGCCGAATTACCAGCGATCGTGTTGCTGCTCGTCGAAGAATGAAACGCGTTTTGTACGCTATCGGCAAAAAGGTCTTGGCGGTACCAAGCATACGGCGTGAAGAAGATACCGTCCCAATCTTGGTAGTCGGCGTATGCAGGGATCAATAGCATCTGTTCGGCGCTATACTGATTGATCGCCGGGACGTAGTACTCGCCAAGCACAAAGGCTTTGTCCGAAGCAGCGTTCGAAGTGATAGCGCCGAGTGTGCCACCCGATCGACTGCGTAGCATGGAAGTATTGCGAATCATCCATGTTGAATCGGAGTAGTTCTTACCCGGACGTGAGCCGAGATAATCCCATCCGTTGTGGTATTCGGTCACATCACCACCGGAGGCCTTGTATACATCAGGAAGCAATCCCCAATAATTGTTTTGCGTGAAATTGACGAGGCCCTTAAAATGCATCGTGTCCTTAATCACGCTTAGCATGCTCAAATAAAATGATCGTTCGATCGAATCGATGAACATCATCTGACACCGGACACGCTCAAGCGGCGATAGCGATAAGCCTTTATATAAGAGGCGCTTGACAGAGAGGTTCGTTAACGATTCGCCTGCTATCAATCCTGTTTCGGATTTGTGATGCAAGTGAAACGCATCGAGCCATACATCACCAAGTTCAGCACCGCATTGCACGCTCACATTTTGCAAACCACCGACGGTGCAGCGAAACGTGAACGCATATTGCTTCCATGCAGTATCGATCGTGACTAGTGTATTCAGACTGCGAGGATTTCCTGTCGTGTACTGAGAAATTAGTAAAGTGATCTTTCGACTGATAATACCGGGTCGATTGGTGCCATCGTATGCCATCTTCGCCCAGAAGATCACCTCGTAAAGCGAGTCCTTGCCGATGCGTGCGCTAAGATTGGTGTAGGCAACATTTCCGGATGCAGGAGCTCCACCGAGACTTGTTAGCCTGACTTTCACAAATATCTGTGAATCGACACCACCATCAGCTTCGACCTTAAAGGCTTGCG
>JBDTCS010000346.1:0-2492 GCA_039923455.1 Kapaibacterium sp. (SeqCode)
AGCTTATGCACATAAGTCTCACGATTATTATTACGATCTCAAAGTGCACCCCGTAACGCTTCCGTAAATTTGCGTCTCTTAAGAAAACGTGCTACGTCAATAACTTCATTCTCTTTCTCATTCTCGATGCGAAATTGCTTTTGCGTGTTGCTCACGCTCTTAACGCTGTGGTTTTTGGACGTATCCTCTTCATCGGCTCAGGATTATTGGGTCAAAGCTGATACGACACACAACCTTACAGAATTTCGATCGGGGCCCAACGGATTGCTATTCGCCCTTCAGAATAAGTTGGTGACTTCGAATGACGAGGGCAACACTTGGAGCACGATATTCGCGCAGCCGGGACTGACGGCATTCGCAATTGACTCGACCGGACGAATGTACGCAGGTTGCGATACTGCTATTTTCACGAGCACCGACAACGGCTCGAATTGGTCAGATAAAAAGCTTCGGAAAGTCCATGCGATTGAGGTTTCGACGAGTGGCTTGCTGATCGGTTGTGATTCCGGGCTTTATATCTCGACAGACAAAGGTGGAAGTTGGGACTTGATCTTCAAGGAGGGCGCAGTTGATCAGATCGCTCCGGCAACCGGCAAAACGATTTTTATCAAGAGTGGTGGTTCACTCTATCGCACGATAGACCTTTCAAAATTCGAGGAAGTCTATCGTACGCAGTATCAGATCACACAGATCGCAATCGATGGAATGGATGGAATTTATTTGTCCATCGCAAAAGATCTTGGTGGAAGTGTCGAACATAGCACCGACTACGGCGCGAGTTGGAATGGGGGCACGGGAATAGGATTTTCTTCGATCGTGATGAATGGCGTTGTCGTCAATAGGAAGAATGAAGTATACGCGATCGGAAGTACGCAAACCGATACGAATGCAACTGTCTTCAACGCAAGCACTTGCTGGAATACTAACGATGGAGGTCTGACGGGTTGGAATCAACTTAGCACCGGTTTGCCTGCGACTGCAGCGCATTCGCTCGGGCTTACCGCTTCAAAGCGGCTCATCACTTCGACCGATAGTGGCGTCTATCGCAGCCGAAATTCAACACTTGCTGTTGGCAAGTTGGCGAGTGCACTCACCCATTCCACTCTTGAATCGAACTACCCGAATCCCGTCACAACTTCCACAACTTTTGCATTTTACCTCAAACATGCTTCATACGCAGAGCTACATATTGTGAATTTATTGGGACAAATCGTCGCGACGGTCGCCTCGGGAGAATTCAACGCTGGGGAGCACAATATTGCCTGGTCGTCGGTGGGGCTTAGGTCTGGAGTTTATGCTTATGAGCTTGTGACGCCCGATTCCCACGATTCAAAATTCCTGACACTGGTCAAATAGCGCTAATTGGAGCAATTTGCGAAGATGAAACCTCGAAATACGAACCTTTTCCGCCGTTTATCAGTTTTTCGCCCGCTATCTAGGTAGGAGGGCGTCTCTTTCATTGTGTGCTCGCAAGAGTCCATTTCGGGAGATCGTCCTCGTGAAGCGAGGCGGATCTATGAAGGTCCGAGGATTTGGCACTATTACGAGTGGAAATTCTCAAGCAACACGAAACGGCATCGGGGCATGAGCTTCTAACTTTCCCTGCTGCAATTTGCTACTACCATGAAGCAAATCGCTGTTATCGTTGCGAAGGTCGTGAGACCTACAAACAGCAACTGTGGCTCAGCGGTTTTCTAAACCAAATGATTCAACCAGTAAAGATCACGAATGACACGCGAAGAAAAAGCGGAAGTCGTTGCTGAACTTTCGGAAGTTATCAGCCGGGCCTCCGGTATGTACTTCACGGATTTCGAAGGTATGTCCGTTGAGCAGTCTACAAAGCTGCGCAACGAACTCCGAAAGGCCGGTCTTTCTTATAAGGTCGCGAAGAACACGCTGCTTAAGCGTGCACTCGAGGCTAACGGAAAGCTGCCCGAAGATCTGAGGAAGGCACTTGTCGGCCAAACCGGTGTAGCTTTTGGATTTGACGATCCTGTCGCCCCTGCCCGTATTCTCAAGGAATTCGTTGAGAAGAACGCGGAAAAGCCGGCGCTCAAGATTGCTTATCTCGAAGGTGTAACGTACCCAGGTTCACAACTCAAGGCCGTCGCGGCACTACCTACCAAGAAGGACGTAATGGCAAGCATCGTTGGAAGCTTGCATGCACCGATTTCCGGTATTTGTGGTGTGCTCGGCGCCCTCCAGCGCGATCTCGTTAACGTGCTCGACGCTATCGAAAAGAAGCGTGCAGAGACCGTTTAACAGGTTAGCAAATAACTATATTAGCAAAGTTTCGTAACAACAATTTAGATTTAGAAGACAATGGCAGATATCAATGCAATCGTAGAAACGATCTCGAACCTCACCTTAGGTGAGGCAGCAGAGCTCAAGAAAGCACTCGAAGATAAGTTCGGTGTGACAGCAGCAGCTCCGATGATGATGGGCATGATGCCCGCAGCAGGCGGCGCTCCGGCAGCAGCAGTGGAAGAGAA
>JBDTCS010000347.1:0-4344 GCA_039923455.1 Kapaibacterium sp. (SeqCode)
GCCAGACAAGCCGTGGTGGCGGAGCAAAGGATTTGGCAAACGGTTCGTTCACAGTTCGCGTCAACAAATTGGAACCGGCCAACGTGTCGCGTTTCTATCCTGAAAATGCCAAGACGCATGTTGGAACACCGTATACAGGTATCGTCTTTAAGGCGAATGGTAAATTTGCATCACTGGATGGTAGTTACCGTATGGAACTCGACTTGAATGGAACGAAAGTCGCTGAGAAGGACGAGCCGACTGTCGAGTACACGCCGGAGTTTCTCAAGGACGAAGGTAAGAAGCTTGAAGTGAAGACGTACTACAAGTCGCCATTTATGAAGAGCTATGTGCAGATTGACGATCAAGTCTTCACAGTTGCACCTCCACCATTAATCGTTGGTTCTTCTGGCGATCTCACTGCGGGTGACCCGCTGGACTTCAAGGTTGCGCTGGGAGTCCCAGGTGCCTACAGCGAATTAGGTGCCGATCACGTGGACATTGAGTCAGACGGCTACTTTGAATCGACCGCCAAGAAATTGATGGACGGTGCTAGTGGCAAGCACTTTAGCTTTGAAGCGAAGATGATGGGCAAGGCGAATGGCATCCGCGACAAGGCAGGTAAGCCAGTACACGTTATTGTGCATGATCCGATCTCCGGCCGATCCGATGCATTTGATATCATGATTTATCCGAAAGTTCAGACAAAGGGACGCGGAGGTTCAGGTGGTGGAGGCGGTATTCACTAATTCCGCTCTGTGGGGCCTTTAAGAACCAGAGGCTCCGAAAGTAGCAACGCGAACCCACGGCGGCAGTTTCGAGACAAATTCAAACTGTCGCCAGCAAGGGTAACTCACAAGAAATTTTCTACATCGATTGCGTTAAAGATATATGAAGAGATTTTCCGGACCCTACAAGATTGCACTGCAAGTTTTTATCGGCGCTCTGCTGATTATGCCTGTTGTGCTATCGTCCTCAACAGCGACCGCTCAGCCGATCGTCGACTCCGTGCGTGCTATGCAGCTTCGCAATGAGAAGATGTATCGTGCGATGAATCAGCTTGACGCCCAAGGTGCTTCGTATGAATTTACGAACGTCACTGCTTGGCACATCACAGATGATGATCTTCTGAAGCAGATCAAGGACGTCTACATGGCTAAGTACAAAGAGACAAGACTCAAAGATTTCGATATCGATGATATCTACGTCTTTGCAGCACCGGCAGGCCCTGATCACTTTGAGCCGTTCCACGTGCTCTTTATGGGAAAGCATATCAAGACCGACACTTCGGGTGGTGGGGATCTTGATCCGTTCTTCGGCGGTGGTGGCAAGCGAAGGAATACGACGGCGAAAATACCGATCGCATTTATTGGCAAAGATGTCATTCGCCTCATGCGTCAACAACCGGCGCTTCTTGACAACATTAACGCCACACAGGGCGAGATCGTCGAGCTTCCCGGTGACATCATGCCGAGCGGCGTGCAACTCGTGAAGTCGTCGGCAGAGCGCTACGTCTTTCATGAGATGTTCAACAATTTTTATGCGAAGCGTCAGATCGTGGATGAGCAGAATCGTGCACTCGGACTTCCAACTTCGGATGAGCAGTTCGCAGCGCAAGACACATCGGGGGTAGCAGGCAATCAGCCAATCGAAGTTGCTGTGCGTACCGATCCCGATCAATCGACCGCGCTGCCGGATGAGCAGCTTACGTCACGCGCTTTCCGATACGGGAAGACGGTCGATATTTCGATCAACCATATTCTTGTGAATGCATCACGCAGCACCGCTATCGAGCTTGAGTTGGGGCTTCCTGAAGTGGGGCTTCCGTTCTGGACCGCAGGCGAAGGCAGACTCTGGTTGAACCTGAAGAACTCTGTCGGCACCGAAAGCAATTTCAAGATCGGTCTGGATTTCCCGCTGAATCTTGGCAACGAGGATGCGGCGATCTTTAAGGCGCGTCAACTTTCCGGATTCTTTGGCGGATCGATCGATGCATATTTTGCAGGTATCGACTTCTTCAGCGGATTCAACATGCCGGTTGCTTTTAACTTCACCGTGCTTCCGGCTGGTGGAAGCAATTCCAGTATTATTTATAACGGCTCCGCACCGTTCCATGCTATCACGAAGGACGGCACGGACACAATCCTACCGGGCAACCGTTCGTTCTATCGTAGTGCGTTCATCGGGCAGTTCTATATTCCGATCATCGTGCAGCTCGACCCATCGAACTTCTTGCAGTTCTCTGCCGGTGTGGGCTTGCACAAAGTCTATCAGTCGTGGATTCCAAATGCTACGGATGTAGACGCGAAGAAGAATCGTCACCCGTTCGACGCTGCGTTGCAGGACAAAGTGCAGGATATCGTTGGTGTCTCGACACCCGTCACGCCGCACGTAGGATTGGAGTATGTGAACCATCGTTCTTCAAAGTTCGGCCTCAGTCTTTTTTACGATCACCTCTTCACCTTTGGTGGATGGATCGAGTTGATTGAGGATCATCTTCGTCTGGAGACCAGCTATACCGCGCCGCTCGTTCGTGACCCGAAACCCTACGAGCCGCCTTATTTCTTTTCGATCACTCCACGTATCTATTTTTAAGGAAGAAGCGTCTTGCAAAATAAGAGCGTCATCACAAGTTTGAAACGAAAGCAATTGATCATGATTGAACGTATTAAGACCCCTCTTCTTTGGCAGATTGCCGCGAGTGCGTTGTTCGCGGCGCTGATGCTCCTGGGCCCACGCGTAGTGTCGGCACAGGGACAAGGGAGCCAAGGACAGCAGATCAGCAATCCACAAAGCAATTGGGCCGACTCGCTGCGTATGGCTCGTGCGGAGAATGAAGCGCTAACTCGCATTCTCTCGGCGATTGAATCGATCGATACTGCGCGTCAGAATGAATTGATCCAATGGATTATCACCGACCGAAGTATTCGCTCGCGTGTTATCTCTGCCTTGCGCAAGAGCGGAAAGACTATTTCTCCGAACTCCGTCGCGGAGATGACCGTGACACAAAAGCCACCGACCCTCAATGCACCGGATGAGCAGATGCAGTTGCTACGAATTGTCATCGAGTCAATTGGCATCTATGGTGAACCCAACATCAAACGCATTTTGGGACAGGATCTCTATGACAAAATTCGCTCGCGCGAAGGCTATGAATTAACACTTATCTCGACTCAGCCCGCACAACAGAAGATCCAGTTCGTGTACTTGGATGCTTCGCTCTTCGGTGGGCAGATCGTATTCAAGTCAGGCTTCGGCTTTGGTTTGCGAGTCGGTAACGATAACGTCGGCTATCCATTCTGGCTGCCGGGTACGCTTGGTACGTTTGGTATGTTGCGCCGTGGGTCGACGGATTTCCGTTTAGGTCTTGAGTGGCCGCTCGGTGAGTCCGGAGTGACGCCATTTACTATCTCGGGTGGATTGAAAGTCAAAGAGCGCAAGCTTGAAGGCGTGATGGCCTTTGCTGCAATGATCGATCAGGACCTCGGTCTTGGTGACGACCAGACTGGCAAGGTTCGCTTCGGGGCTGAGTTCGTCACAGGTTTCAATCCTGTCTATACGACCTTCTCGAGCCGCGCAAGTCTTCCCCAATATCGTACAAACTATATTAACAAGAGTGTCAACGGACTTGAAAAGGACAGCTTGTTCTACATGCAGCTTTCGGCACATGCTTGGGTCACCTATAAGATGCCCGGCACGTTCCTAAAGGGTGCGTACGTGCAGGTCGGCGGTGGAACGCACCGAATCGATCCGGTTACAATCGGTCAAAAGGGCATCACGACGGACCCGATCAATACAGATATCGTGAAGGGTGAACCGCTCAGCTACTTTGATCCACTCGTGAAGGTTGGCTACATTCGCACTGGCGATGCAGGCGACGAATTTGGATTGAGCTTGCAGTATTGCAATACACTTCTTGCCGATGCTTTTATTAAGCTCTTCCCGTGGCTTCAGCTTGAGGCGAAGTACGCAACCGTTATCGGTCGCGATCCCCAAAAGTGGGAATGGAAAGATTATGTGATGATCTCGCCAAAGATCATCTTCAACTTCTAAAGTTGTAGAACTTAAGACGCTCGCAGTCTTAGTCGTCAAGCTCCCGTCTTTAGCAGACGGGGGCTTTTTTTATGTGTGCATTCTACGAAGCTTGATGTGTCTCAAGATTAGGAGCATCTCCTGGGCACAATTTCGGCTCGATATGGATTCTTTCTACTGCCCTGCTCTTTTTTCATTCAAGTGATATTCGCTCTCAGTGATTATTTCAAGGTTTTTTCGCACTCTCGCATGTAGCCTGCTGTTGCTCGTGGCAATTTCAGCGATCGTAACCGATCTTGCGCTCTGTCAGCAACCGAGTAAAGAGATATCTAA